>CBDUVV010000100.1:0-5479 GCA_965370755.1 uncultured archaeon
AGATTTCCCCGTCGTCCGGCTTTAATTCGCCGGAGAGGACCTCTACGAAGGGTGTCTTGCCGGTGGCATTAGGTCCCAAAATGCCCACGATCTAACCCCGCTTTATCACTCCACTCTCGACCGAGAGGGAGAAGCCACTATACGACTTCTTTATGCCGGTGAAACTCATCAGGGTCTCAGCTTTCCATCCCTTATGAGGCGGCCTCACCTCGAACTTTATGGCATCCTTTCTGAAGCGAATGTTCTCGTCCCTTGTGTATCCCTCAAGATAGGTATTGATCCCATGCTTTGCAGCCTTTGGGAGGGACAAAATTCCATAAGCACCCGGCACTCCGAAGAGCATGCTCACGTAGTCCGCGAGGTAGTCCAGTGCGACGAGGTCGTGCTCCACTAGCAATATGCGTTTTTCTCGTGCCAGCTCCCCTATTATCCCTGCTAGTCTGAGCCTCTGCCTTATGTCTAGGTAGCTAGAGGGCTCATCGAAGAAGTAGATGTCCGCGTCCTTGAGCATGCACGCTGCGATGGCCACCCTCTGGAGTTCTCCTCCGGATAGCTCTTCCATCTTCCTGTCGAGGGCGTGTCTTATCTCCAGCTTCTCTGAAAGCGCGTCGAGCTCGCCTTTCTCGTCGATTTTACTCAAGTGCTTTCCGACTTTTCCTTTGAAAATCTTCGGAAGGGAGTCCACGTACTGGGGCTTCCAGCTCGCCTTCAACTCACCCGCGTAAAGTTCAGAGAAATAGTCGTGAAACTGGGTTCCGGCCATGCGTTCGACGACCTCATCTTTGGTCATTCCATCGATTTCGCCGAGGTTAGGCACGATATCCCCAGAGAGAATCTTGACTATGGTGGTCTTGCCTATGGCGTTCTGGCCTATCAACCCCGTCACGCCTCCTTCCCTCAGATACGGCAGGCGGAACAGGCGAAAAGCGTTGACGCCGTAGCGGTGAACGATTTCCTCTTCTCTTTCGGTAGGCAGACCCACGATTGTTATGGCCTCGAAGGGGCACTTCTTTGGGCAGATGCCGCATCCTATGCAGAGTCCCTCGGATATTACTGGTTTGTCGTCCTCGCCTACCACGATGCATTCATTTCCCTCCCTATTAACGGGGCAGACCTCACCGCAGATGAAGGGGCAATCTAT
Source organism: uncultured archaeon (assembly GCA_965370755.1). Lineage (GTDB taxonomy): Archaea > Hydrothermarchaeota > Hydrothermarchaeia > Hydrothermarchaeales > JAZGAD01 > CBDUVV01. The sequence goes on from CBDUVV010000100.1 coordinate 1,142, forward strand.
ACCATTTTTACATCGGTCCTTGTCCAGCACTGCTATCCGCAATTTCTTCTCCAAACCTCATCAACCCCTTTAAAAATTAGGTCATTTCAAAAAAGAACTAATCGGCCGTGGACTCCCCGGTGCTGAGGAACTCCTCTTGGAAGACCGGGCAGAAGTCGTAGGGATTATCCTCGGCTATGTAGTATGTCACGCACTTCTTCATGGTCACGGTGCATAACTCGTCGTCCTCGTACTTGCACTCCATAGGACTCACTCCCAAAGTCCGGGCCGAATCTAGATAGATTCTACTCTTTTAACTCCAGGCACGTTCTCCCTAAGGACGGACTCAACACCCATCTTCAGGGTCATTTGGGACATGGGACATGAGCCACATGCACCGGTCAACTGGACTTTTACCACGCCGTCCTCGATGTCGATGAGCTTGATGTCTCCTCCGTCCGCCTGCAGTTGCGGCCTTATCTTGGCTAACACTTCTTCAACTTGTTCTTTCATTTAGTTCCTCCTTTACACCTCATATGTGAGGATCCTTATAATTCCAATAGTGCCTCCAGAGACGTTCGTGGTGCTGGTATCTGACACTGAGATGACCTTCTTTATGCTTTCCTTTTCTATGAAGTCGTTCACCTTCGAATCGAGTTCATCGAGTTCCTTGTGGGTCTTAAATATCTCCAGGGTCTGGGTAAATGTCTTGACCTTTATCACGTGATCCTCTCCTGTTCTCCCATCGTTGGGCAGGACGGTGTGAAACTTGTCTACACCTGGTGGGTATTAAAAATGTTACCCATGGCAAAGCAAATTATACACGGCGAAGAAAAAATAGATGAAAAGAATAAAAAAAAGCGTTTAGGGCGGCTTTTCCTGCTGTTCCTCGCGCAAGCTTGGATTTACGACTTATTCAGAGTTTTAATTTCTTTTTCCCCAGATACACTTGGTACGCCTCTCCCACGGTGCTGTTCGCAAGGGTTATGGCAGATATGGCCTCCGTCATCTTTATTGCTTCTTTTAGTGTCTTCTGGTGGACGTTTCGACCCGTTGCATTTCCTGAAGCTCCGCTTATATGTATCTGGTCGTGGAGTCTCTGAAGGAAGGCCTTCACATCGGTCGAGGAACCTCCTGCGCAGACCACCCTCGTCCTACCTGCGGCCCACACAGCCTCCTTGAAGATTTCGGCGGAATCATGATCATCTTTTTTGGGGTAGTTCACCTTGACGAAGTCCGTACCCAAAGTCGCCGCGACACCTGTAGCGCCCGCGATGAGATGGGGGTCTTTTTCATCTTTCACCGCCTTGCCTCGGGGGTATATCCAGATCACGGATAGTAATCCATTCTGATGAGCCCTGTGGACCAACTGAGCGGCCTGCCTCAGCATCTGGTATTCGTGCTCACTCCCAAGGTAAACTGTGTAGCCCACGGCAGGAATGGAGAGGCCCGAGTCCTCCTTGAACTTTATCACCTGTTCAACGTCTATCCACTGGTTGGAGAATGGGTCCATCTGGGAAGTCTTTACAAGGTTGGTCTTGGAGTTCAGTTTGACAAGATAAGGCAGTTTGCTATAATCGGCTCCATAGCGGGCTATGAGCCCCAACTGGGTTGCAAATACGCCGATTGTGCCCTCATTCGCGATTCTGAAGAGGTGCTCGGGCTCCCTGTCGTCGTCGGGTATCGGCCCCGTGTCCGCCTCACCGAAGAAGTCATTATTTAAGTGTTCAACCTTCTGGTCACCCGCAAAAAGCATGAGCCTTCCGGTGCCCTTCGTCATCAGGTTGAAGTTCTCTAAATACTCCTCTCTCTTATCCTTGGGTACATCCAAGGGAACTTGAGTTTTGTTTTCCATCCGTGTCATATTTTATCACCTATCATACTCTTCTCAGTTTAATTCATCAGCCGAAGAATATTTTTGACATTTCGAAGAGTTCCATGTCCACTGTTCGGTTCCCAGAGGTCGCTTCCTCGAGAGAAACGGGGACGATTTTCTGGCCTCGTAGGGCCGTCATCTTGCCGAATTCCCCATTAGCCACCATGTCAACCGCAGCGATGCCGTATCTCGTGGAGAGGACCCTGTCGAAGGCGGTAGGTGTCCCTCCACGCTGGATATGTCCCAGGACCACTGCCCTGCTCTCAAAGCCCGTCCTGTTCTCTATCTCTTTTGCAAGGGCGTTCCCGATTCCCCCAAGTCGAACGTTGCCGAACTCGTCCTTCTCTCCGCTTAAGGTCGTAAAAGTCTCCGCATCAACGGGTTTAGCACCTTCGGCGACTACTATGATGCTGTAATTCTTACCATTATCCTTTTTCTCTGTAATATAGTTGCACACCTCGGCTATGTCAAAGGGCTCCTCAGGCACTAGTATCACGTGGGCGCCACCTGCTATTCCCCCATAGGTTGCGATCCATCCCGCGTGCCTGCCCATGGCTTCGACCACAATGACCCTGTGGTGGGATTCGGCGGTTGTATGAAGCCTATCGATGGCATCCGTTACTATCTGTACCGCGGTCATAAACCCGAAGGTTACATCGGTCCCCATTAGGTCATTGTCTATAGTCTTAGGGACTCCGACGACCTTTACCCCTCGCTTGTGTAGTATGTTTGCCGCGCCCAGTGTGTCGTCTCCGCCTATGGCTATCAGAGCATCAAGGCCTAACTTTCCATAATTATCCAACGCCCTTTTCAGGTCATCTTCGGATTTGCCCGGGTTTGTCCGAGAACTCCCAAGGATGGTCCCCCCTTTGTAGAGTATCCCGCTCACCGCCTTTTTGTCAAGGTCCATGGTCTGCATCTCAAGAAGACCTGCCCATCCATCTTTTAGCCCCGCAAACTCGAAACCGTAACGATCAATACCCTTCCTCACGATGGCGCGTATCACAGCATTCAAGCCTGGGCAGTCTCCTCCTCCCGTAAGAACCCCTACCTTCATAGCATCCATCCTTTGCATTACAAGTATGAGAATGTTTGCATACTTTCTTCTTTATACATTCTTTCTATACCGTGGTCGGACGGCATTAACGCTGTTTTAGATTGCACCTCAATGTTAGCTTTATTTGAGATGATTGGAAATGAAGCCTTTAGTAGTCCCTGCTATCATAGCTAAAACACAAGAAGAACTTGACGGCATATTGGCCAAAGTGAGGGGGAAGGTAAAAAGGGTTCAGCTGGACATCATGGACGGGACATTTGTTGAGAACACTTCCCTAGATTTTGACTTTGAGCTTCCTCAGGATGTAGAATACGAGGCTCACTTGATGGTTGAAGACCCCCTAGCATGGGTTGAAGAAAACAGGGATAAAGTCAGTATCGTTATTCTCCAGGTCGAGACCTTAACTGACATAGGAGGGGCTATAGATTATGTCAAGAAGACGGGGCTTAAGGTGGCTTTGGCCTTTAATCCCGAGACCCAGCTTGACGAAGTTCTTCCGTACTTAAGCCAAGTTGACAGCATCCTAATTCTGACGGTCCACCCCGGGGATCATTGTATAGAATTTCTCTCAGAACCCCTTCATAAAATCAAGAAGATTAGAGAAATAGATGATAAAATGCCTATCGAGGTAGATGGCTGTATGAACCCTGAAAACGCAAAACTTGCGCTGGAATGCGGAGCGAGCATCATAGCCTCGGGATCGTATATCCTAAACAGCAACGATATTGATCAAGCAATAAGGAATTTGGAAGAAGCTGCTGGGTAGAGCGGTGGGCTGTGCAAGCACTTGATTCTATGCGTATGTTTTTTTATGAATAGTAATAATGTTAAAATGACGATAGCGTGGAAGATTAGATACGGATAAACACAGTTTCCATAACTGAAAGGTTGTAGTCTACAATGCCGATTTTGAAATGGGATCTCGCTAAGAACCGTGATTATGTCCTCATTTTGTTAGTTGGGGCAGTGCTTATTGGACTGGGAGGGTGCCTAGAAGAAAAAACCGAGCCTGATGTTGTTCAGATTCCATTCGATTTATGGAAAGACGAGCAAATTGTAGAACCTGGAGAACTAGCAGAGGTATTTTTAGATCCGCAGAGCGAAAAGCCGCTAGTCATTCACGTTGGATACCAAATTCAGTACGAGGCAGGTTACATTCCCGGAGCAAAATATACTGGACCTGCATCAAGCCACGAGGGCCTAAGGGAACTCCAGGAAGAGTCGCAAAGCATCCCTAAGGATACAGCCATTGTGCTTTACTGCGGCTGCTGCCCTTGGAAGGATTGTCCAAACGTTCGCCCTGCCTTCAAGACCATGCAGGAGATGGGATTCACAAATCTCAAAGTTTTAAAAATCCCTAACAATTTCCAGCAAGACTGGATTAACAAGGGATATCCCATAGAAAAGAGCGATTAGCTAATCAACT
>CBDUVV010000101.1:0-5423 GCA_965370755.1 uncultured archaeon
TCATAGCATCGCGTTACGCAGGCTCGGTTCCAGATGAATTGGAGGATCTATTGAGCCTCCCAGGCGTGGGAAGAAAGACCGCTAACTGCGTACTTGTCTACGGCTTCAGAATACCAGCGATACCTGTGGATACCCACGTACATAGGATATCCAATAGGCTTGGCTTAGTTCACGCTAGAACGCCGGAGAGCACAGAAGTAGAGCTCAGGGAGAAGATCCCCGTGGAGCTTTGGGGGGACTTAAACAGACTTTTTGTTAAATTCGGACAGGAGATATGCAGACCCATAAATCCCAAATGCGAAATATGTCCCATCGCAAAGGAGTGCGAATTCAGAGGGCGGCGTAAACTTCCTGGGAAAGCATCTTTATAAGATCATCCAGCTTGTCTACCGGTACCCTGGCCCCAGCTGCACTATCGTGTCCACCCCCACTACCCCCGAGGCGAGGCGCTATTGTCCTTAGGGCATAGTCCAGGTTGAGGGATAAGTCAGACCTCTTCCTAACGCTTATATCCACGTGTTCGTTTCTGAATTGGGCGCATATCCCCACGGGCGAATCTGCAGCCCCGACCGCGAATTTAGCTGCCTTCGTGGGTGATAAACCATCGGCAGCGCCCACAACCGCAATACCATCTTTTTGCTCCACGTTCGCTCTTACGTACTGGTACAATCGCCACTCCTTCTTAGTGGCGTTTATCGCCCTGTCTACAACACGGTGCAGACTGCTGGGCATCTTTCCATCCGCCAGATCCTTAATTATCCCCTTTTTGAAGGCGTAATCTCCTCTCGAAGCGCCGAGGCACTGGGATAGAAGTCCGGCCTCCAGCGAGATGGTTCTCTTATCGTAGTAGTCCAATTCTTTTATAACGAACTCCGTGGCATCCCTGTAATCCGCGATGGCGCCGAACAGTGCGAGGTGGCTCCCCTCAGCATCTCCCAAAAAACGAAAAACGAGTTCGGATGCGGATGTCCCGGTATCCCAAACGACTTTACTCGCCGGTATATCACTCGTAAGAGTACCTAACGGGAGGGGGTGGTGATCGATATAGACCAGTTCCCCTATATCAGAGATGCGTTTGAATTCTTCGAACAATTGGGCCTTGTCTCTTTCTGATATTGCTATATCACCCATAAAGACGCGTTCAGCAGTGCAAGACTTCAAATCCTTCAGAAGACCGACGGGCGTGGTGATCCAGAGCTCCGCAGTGGGATGAGCCTTATAAAGCAGAGCGGCGGAGCATATCCCATCGGCATCGCCATGGGAGTAAATTACCTCCATAATAATGAATGTACAAATTGAATTATTAATCTTTGCCCAAGGGCGTCGGCATCTTGTACGTGACTTTAAGGCCGTAGATGCAGATCAGGAGCACTATACCCAGGGCTATGGTTGTGAGCGGGTCTTGGGCATATATGTCCTCGGTGGTGATTAGCTTCCTCCCTATTGCCGTCAGAATTATGAGGATAAGTTCTTGGGGATCTATTACTTCTGTTACGGCGTAAACAAGAGAGAGGTGCAGCAGTTCAACTAGAATTAGGGAATGAAGAACGTTGGCGAGCAAAGCGGCCTGGCTGGCGCCTGTAGCCAGTAGCTCAAAGAAATCTATAATGGTCATGCCAATTAAGATTAGAATTAGGAGGCCTATAATGCCGAATAAGCGATGTGGCAGTTTTTCCAGAGAATCAACCAACTTCCCTAGCATAGTATCGCCATTTAGAGCGCCCCTCATATAACGTTTTTCTTCTTTTGTTGTGTGTGTGTGGGTAACAAACACTTTGGTGGGATAAGACGTCAGTAGAAGCGAGAGTATCTTATTTCTTGACCTTGATAACATAGGGGATGAGGGATATGGCTCCTCCACCTAGGACGTATAAAAGTCCGGTATTTATTTGAGCCTGCCTCAGTTGATCTATGCCGACTGCGACGAGCACCACTCCCCAGAGCTTGGTGCAGATGTCTATTCGTTGATGGATGGGTTTTACGACTTCCATAACAAGGTAATCAGCCGACTGAGATTATCCCAACTTCCAGGGCGACTGCCATGGCACCCATCACTACGGCTGCAATCAAGATTAGAATACTCAATATGGCGCCCTTCTTCCGCCTCCGTATGTGCTTCAATTGTCCTTCGCCTGAGCCCTTGTCCCAGGTGTCATAGAAGGGCAGGAAAAGGATTAAAGCCCCCACTACAAGGGGTGCTAGCAGGCCTACCATCTTTGCGGGTACTAGGGGGAGATCCCAAACCCAAAACCTCACGAAACCAAAGACGGATAAAAGGTACCACTCGGGGTAGATCGGTACCAATGTCTTCATGGGGTCTGCTTGTTCGCCTATCGCGGCGGGGAGTAGGGCAGAGAGGAAGAAGAGGACGGCTATTGTAAGCAGTATCATGCCTCCTTCACTCAGTACTTCACCGGGCCAAAAGGGCGAGCCCGAGTACTCCTTAACCGGAGGCACAAACACCTCAGTTGTTTCCTCTTTTGTTTCTTCTTCGAAGTGTTCTTCCTTAGCTTCGGTTGTTTCTTCCTTAGTCATTTATAGTCCCCCTGACATGAAATCTGGGTCCCTCTTTCCGGATATCGCCTGCCTTCTGATCATAGCAAACTTGACTAATAGCAATCCAAGGATGCTCATGGGTAAAACCAGGACGTGGAGTATGAAGAACCTGGTGAGGGTCTTGCCTCCGATCACGTCTCCGGCCTGTACGAGTTTGGCCAGGGGCGGTCCCACTATCGGGAAGGAGGCGGATATCTGTACAACTATATTCGTCGCCCAATACCCGAGCTGATTCCAGGGCAGGACGTAGCCTGTCAGACCCTGAGTTAAGGTAAGAGCGAGAAGGGCGAGTCCAAATATCCAGGTGAGTTCTCTGGGCTTTTTGTACGCCCCTGTGAAGAAGACACGCATCATGTGAAGGGCAACCGCTGCAACCATGAAGTTCGCTCCCCAGTGATGCAGGCTCCTGATGAGGCTACCCAGATAGACCTGGGTCATAATGAACTGGACGCTCTCGTAGGCCTCCGCGGGGGTGGGTCGATAGTACATAGCGAGGAGAGGGCCTGTGAGCACCTGTATGAGAAAGGCAGTGAGCGCAATGCCGCCAAGACAGTACATGGGATTTGTGGTAAAGCCTGGTATTGGCTTCATCAGGACGCCATGGACGGTCTTATTTATCTTGTTGTCAAAGGTGGACTGCCAGTGATCGCTCTGGTTGTATTTGAAGTAACGCTCATCGAGCCACGCCTTTAAGCCGAACCAGTTGTTCAAATCTCTTTTTGCCACTATACCACCGCCTTGTAAGCCGCTAGGGATTTCACATAATCAACATCGTGCCAATCGACCGCGAGAAGTTCTCCATCCCTTACCTCTAGGGCTATCTCTGGGGGCGGAGCAGGGGCTGGGCCTGCCACAACTGCCATTCCCTTAGTTACGTCGTAATGGGCGAAATGGCAGGGGCATTCGAGTATATCTGGTTTCTTATAATGTGTTTCGATGATGCAGCCAAGATGGGTACATTTCAGTGCGAAGGCTGCGAACTCGGCTGGGACGCCCGGGCTACCCTCGCCACCACTTATGTCCTTTCCCGAAGCCTCTGTTGCACCCTTCTTTTGATGTGAGGGCGGGGGGCTCAAGCGGAGTAGAATACCGGGCATGGCAACTTTCCCGAAGTTGAAGTTGAAAACAAGTATCTCGGGAATCTCAGCCACGGGGCCAAGGTTCACCGGCCCTTTGGGAATCTCACCAGCCTCAGGAGGCCAGTTCGAATTAGGGCTTATGTAGCTTATGATTAGAGGAACTGGGGAGGCAGCGCTCATGGCGCCCCCGGCTACTCCAATGTATTTCAACATTTCTCTCCGGGTTATCGAACCTTTTTTATCTGTCACTTTAAGTCACCTCTTCATATCCGCACGTAGTTCCGTTCTAAAGGTAAAACTCCTTTCTTTAGGCCAATGAATATCATCGCAACCATGGTGAAGGAAAGACCGATGGCTATACCCATCATCTGAGAGTCTTGGGTGAAAGCCGCCACGTAGACGATTACACCAAAGAGCAAGACGTTTAACACGAAGGCTAGGATAATCACTATCTCCCAAAAGAGGGATTCGTTTTCCTGTTTTTCCACTTTCAAAATCTCCAAGTCAATTCACCTCATACCCTTATAACGTAGTACAAACCCTGTAGAGCCCAGATGCTGCCCATAACCACGAAGGCAATCTCCCAGGGCCACATCTCTATTCCTACAATAACGAGACCGGCCCACTCGGCGAACATAAAGTTTGTAACATCAGTTACTCCCTCTTCGCCCAGTGCTCCTTTCCATGCGGTCATAGCCGTTCCTGGGACACCTGCTTCCACGGTATGCATAATGTTTTCTATGCCTAAGGAGTCCAGCGTCTCTTTGGAATTTAAAGCGGGACCAATGCCACCTTCACCTCCGGCTCCGTGGCAAGCTGCGCAGTTTTTTGCGTATAATGTTTTCCCCTTAGCGACGGATTGCTCGAAATTTTCGGCCCAAACAGAAGAAGCCATGAGAGATAATGATACGAGAACCATCGAAAGTAGTAGAAAATTCCGTTTCAAACTCATCTCATTCCTCCTATCTATGCTCCATAGCGAAATATGTCCAGATGTAGCTGGCAAAGCCCCCTATAAACGAACCAAGAGTTATAGGCCAGAAGCTACTGGGAAGAATCCCTAGTGTCATTCCGACCTGGGAACCAGCGGTAAGGATACCGAATAAGAACAAAAGGACATGGGATATATGAGACTCATATTCTGGGGGATGGAACCTTTCATCCCCTCTAGCGTATTCTATTACTTCCCAATCTGACAAACGTATCACCTGTTTTTACTCTTTTCAATAGAGATATCTCGGTTATATATAAACTTTTTTTTACCTTTTTTTCAATTCTTTTGACCTTTTTAATTCAAATGTGTTTTATCGTTCTAGGGCTCTATCAGCCCTTCTGTTTTATCCAGGCCAGGAGCGCCCCCATGGCGATCAATGTCCATAGATACACGAAGATAAAGCTTCTCTTCAAACCTGAAGTGACGTCACTAGTATCAATTTCCGGCTCTGTAAAAATCAGGGTCACAGAACTTTGGCCTGCCGATGCAAGTACATCAGGATTTTGGATTTGCTCATCCGTAATCTGGTCCTGAAAGCTAGGCATTCCCATATCGTTTCGCCCCATTAAAATTACATCGATTAGGGCCTCATCAGAATCGCTAGTAACGAGGGTACTATCCGTTAAAGATGGTCCAATTCCGCCGCTTGCATCCGCTCCGTGGCAAGCCGCACAATTGTTCTTGTACACCTCAACACCTGCATCCGGCTCGCCTTGAGCCAGAACCAACGGTGTCCACATGCTGAGCACTGCTACAAGCACTAGAAAATCTCTTAAGAGACCACTACGCATTTT
>CBDUVV010000102.1:0-5394 GCA_965370755.1 uncultured archaeon
TGGTGACAAGCTCTTTCTAATGCCCGATGATGTCTTGACCAGCGTTCTGAAGGTTCAAGAGGGCATAGCTCGAGGGGAGATAACCCCGCAAGAAGCTGAGAGTATTAAAGACGCCTCCTCCGAACTCAAGTCGGAGAGGGATGAACTTCGCAAGAAGCTCATGGAGAAGTACAAGGTAAGAGAGCTGGAAAAGGACGAAATCCAAAACATAATGGGCAAGTTTCGCGAAGGCTAATAAGTCTAGCTCTTGCCCCCGAAAAGGCCGAACATGATCCTGTTGACCATGTCCTCCTTCGGTGGCTCTTTGGGGCCGAATTTATTTGTAATTATATTCTCAGCTAATTTTTTAATCGCCCTAGCTGAAGGGGAATATGGAGCGGATATCACTAGGGGGCTTCCGTAGGCGGCTGCCTGCTTCATTGCCCTGTCCTCGGGCACCACTGCAATGACCTCCGAATCGAGAAGAGCCTCAATCTCCCCGATCTTAAGATCCTCTTCATTGTACGAGGCCCTGTTCACTATCACCCCCAAAAAGACGCCTTCAAGCTCCTGGAAGACCTGCTTCACCTTCATGGCATCTGCGACGGATGCAATCTCTGGATTCACAACTAGGAGCATCTCATGGGCCACCGCCATGGCCCCTAAGGCCGTTCCCAAGCCCGCGGGGGCATCTATGATAAGGACATCCGTGGTCTCCAAAACCTTCATCAGGACCTCTCCCAGCTTATTCGGATCGGCAGCCCTAAGACCCTCCAGGGATGTTCCACATGGAACAACCTTCAACCCACCTGGGCCATCATATATCGCCTCGTGGACGTCGGCGTCGCCAGCAAGAACATCGTGAAGGCTCTTGCCCTTCTTATCCAGCCTAAGGCGAAGCTCTACATTGGCCATTTCAATATCGGCGTCAAGGACGGTAATCGTTTTGCCGAGCTGGGCCATAGCTGTCCCCAGATTGATGGAGATGTTTGTCTTGCCTACTCCACCTTTTCCGGAAGCCACAACGATAGATGTTCCCATAATACGAACTCCGATTTTCTCAAGTGATATATTTTTCTCTATTTTAATTTTAATAAAGCTTATATAAATGTAGACCCCAAAACAACTTGAGAAGGTGGTATCCGATGGCGGTTTGTCCTGAATGCGGGGAGCAAGTACCCGATGGCGCAGATTTTTGCTTGAGTTGCGGTTCGGTGATCAAAGCCCAAGAAGCCGGAGCCCCGGATGAGGCTCCTGGAGAGGCTCCCCAAGAGGCCACAAAGTCCGCCGAAGCGTGGCTCGAAGAGGGAAATGCACATTACACTTCGAAGAAATTCGCAGATGCTGTAGCGAGCTTTGAAGAGGCATTGAAACTTGAGCCGAAAAACTCCAAAGCCTGGTTTAACAAGGCCCTAGCAATTAAGGACTGGGGAATCGCTCTAGACGACCAGGAGAAAGTAAAATCATCCCTAGAGGCCTTCGATAAGTCCCTGGAGATTGACCCAAGAAACGGCGAGATCTGGTACCAAAAGGGGATGGTGCAGGGGCTCTTAGAAGAATCTGAAAACGCAATAGAAAGCTTCGAGACAGCTTTGAAGCTTGATCCCAGTAACGCCAACTATGAGATGATGTACAATGCGGCCAAACAACAGGCCAAGGAAAAGAAGGCTGTGCCTCCACCGGCCGTAGAAGAAGTTGAAGTGGCGGAGAGGCCTGTCGAAGAAAAGAGGGCCCCTGTCAAGGCCATAGACATGAAGATACCCTTCCCCAAAAACTATACCGCATTGATATCCGGTCCCCCTGGAGTGGGAAAATTCGAGTACTGCCTAAGTCTCGTAAAAGACTATCTAAAGAAAGGGGAGAACGTGGTCTACATCACCACAGAGAGGAGCCCCCAAGAGATCAAGGACAAGCTGCGGGAAGATGGATTCGACGCCGACGCCTATGAGGGGAGCCAATTCCTATTCATCGATATATATTCATATTCTTCTGGTACGAAGTACGATAAGGGCCTACATGTTGACAACCCGGCCAACCTCAACCTAATAAACATCCACCTCGCAAACGCTGCACAGACCATCGGCAAACCCGTGCGGGTATTCTTCGATTCTTTATCAACCCTCTTCCTCCACGCTCCTGTCGGGGAGATAAAAAAGTTCGTGGGAGTGCTTTCCTCCAGGGCAAAGACTGAATTTGGCTTTGTACTCTACACTATACAGGAGGGACAGCATGACGAACAGACTACGATGGCTCTACGAGCCATGTCGGATGCAGTTCTCGAGACTGAATTCGAAGAGGGCCCGCCCTTAAAGCGCAAGTTCAGAGTACACCATGCCAAAGGCATGAAGACTACGCCCACATGGTACATATTCGACATCGAGGGTGGTTTTAAGATACTGGGTGAAGAGAGAAAAATGGCCGAGGCAGCTGCCGCTGCTACTGCCGCTGCTACTGCCGCTGCTACTGCCGCTGAGACAAAAGTGGAGAGGGAAGTTGTCGTCGAAAAGGCTGGAATACCCCCATATGCCATCATTGGAGTTTTAGCATTTTTACTCATTGCTGTTGGAGCAGGCATTTACTTCATGTCAGGGGGCGGAGGAGGAGGTGATGCGTCCGAGAATGTTCAAATCAAGGACGTTTATTCTCTAAAGCTCGCCAAGACCGTGAACGTGGGCGGCGAGGAAGTCGAGGCCTTCATCGACTTGAAGAGCCGGATAGATTCAAAAGCGCCGAAGAAGGGTTGGCTTATAATTGAAAACCCGTTTTACCGGATAGATCTGAATCTTGATAATCCATATTATATGATATTCGACAAGATCAACGACCATGACCTACTAGTATTCAACAACAAAGTGGAAAGGAAGGAGGATTGGCTCACAGGATCGACCCTCGGATACGCCGATCTTGATGGAGAGAACAAACAGGGTTTCTCAAGCATGGCAAAGCATGACGTTGACGGCATTACATATAGCATACTCTCTGCCAATGAAGAAACTGGCTTCCTCCTATTAGGCACGACTGGCTGGGACTTCCAGACCCAAGACCTCTCTGAAGGATATGATGTAGAGGGTGAAGAGCTATTCGGCATCTTTGCCGACAAGCCGTATTTTATAGATGCAGTGGAGATAAACAATCTCCAGGTCCAGGGGTATGCCCAGCAAATAGATTTAAGGAACCCTGATGTGGTTGTTAAAGATTGGGTGCTCAGAGGAGATTATGATTCAGGCGTCATTATAGGAGGTGACACTGAACATATGAACAAACTACTCCATGAAGAGTGGTTTAAAGTTCAATCCCTTAGTGGAGTCCGAAAGCCATGGCACACTGGAAGTGCACTCATTTCCTTGATGATGCCAGATCATATCATAGTGGGTAACAAGATTGATGGTGGCATTGTTTTCTCCTTACCACAAGGGAAATTCCGGTTTGACGAGTCCCTAGGAGGGAGGGGTGATCAGGTAGTCCTCCAATTCCTTATATTTCTCGAAGAACCCGAAAGAGCCATTGCCTTCACGACCGAATCCGTAAGTACTGAGTCCTTCTTATACGACATCGAAGATTATGCTAAACTTGAACCCAGTTATGGCACAGCAATGGAATCTATATGTGATCGGTACGGCATAGATTGCCCATCAGCTGAAGGTAAAAAGGTGTTTGATGCTCATAATTATAAGACGAAGCGATTCGCTTACGTGATTACCCTAACCAAGGATTGGTATAATGTGGCCCAGAATATGCCAAAGGACGAGGTCGTTGCCTTGGCCAATGAGGGGCTAGCTGCCTTTAAAACCTATGAAGATACGATATATAATCAGATGGCGACCAGTAAGCCCGCGAGAGCGAGATTAATACGCTAATAACTTTTTTTAAGAAAGATTCCTAAAATGATGCCTCTTTGTAAAGGTCCTCTGTTGGGTAAACAATTATTCCGTTATTGATTATATCCATCATGCAGATCTTTTTGCTATGATTTGTTCCCCGCATCTTCATTATCTCAAGGCCTCTTACCCGGTCGCTACCCTTCTTGATGTTGTACAATGCGATTACCCCTTGGGCCATGAACTCTTCTACCCCGAATCTGGATATTCCTCCTTGCCCTTCGGGCATCTCAGTGAGAAGTAGGGTTGTGCAACCAAGCTCGTTTAGGAGGTTGCTCAGGCCGAGAATCTCTTGGCGAATCTCATAGATATCCTCCATTTGGAGCGCTAATGACGCGAGGGAGTCGATGACCATACGTTTGGCGTTGTGCGCTTCAACTTCCTTTACTATCAAATCCTTTACAGTATCAACGGAGAACTTTCTGGGGGTAAACTCGAGGACGTTGCTGGTCTTCTGTCTCTCAAGCTCTTCTGGGGTGACGTACTTTGTTCCCACGGCTACGCTCGCCTTTTGGGGTACCATTCCAATTAATCTGACCTTGCTTATATCCCAGCCATACCTTTCGAAGTTGTTTATAATGTCTTTTGGGCGTTCCTCAAGGGAAATGTAAATGCCGTTCTCACCGTAGTCTGAGATTCCTTTAGTAAGATATTGCATGGCGAAGGTACTCTTACCTGACCCTGGGCCACCAGCTACGAGAATGGTGTAGCCCTTGGGCAACCCGCCCTCAAGCATCTCGTCAAAACCGGGAATTCCAGTTAAAGTCCTCTCCATATTATATCCTCACCTCAATTTTAAGCGGCACCCTTTGATATCTTGTCCAATATAGTGTCAGGATTCTTATAGTAATCCTGCACCCAAGTGTAGACATCCTCGAGTTTTGTTATGTCCTTGCTCATCAAGTATTCCAGTACGATCTGCCGCTTCTGCATCTCGAGTTGAACGTCTTTGGGCGTTTTCCCCGCTTTCTGGGCTATGTCTTGAATGAGCTTACTCGGCGTGCCCGTTGACTCAACCACGTCGGTCTTCGGATTGTGGACGTACACCCTGTTTAAAAGCACCTTGTCCATTTCTAGACCTGAGACCTCGGCTATCTCAGTTATCCTCCTCACGAACTTGCCCCCCAGAGAGATCCTGTTCTGCATTATGATAATCTGAAGGGCGGGCATCATAATGAGAGGCACATTCATGGGTGCATTCGTCAGCCTCGATATGGTCTCGTCGGCATTGTTCGCGTGAACCGTGCCAAAACATCCATCATGGCCCGTGTTCATGGCGACGAAGAGGGTCGCCGCCTCCTCCCCTCTCACTTCACCTAGAATGAGCCTATCAGGACGCATCCTCAAGGTGTTAATGAGCAGCTCATTGAAGGTCAGAGCTCCCTTTCCCTCGGGATTCGGGGGCTTTGTCTCAAGCCTTATTTTGTGTGGGAATGGAAGCTGGAGTTCAGCAGTGTCCTCGATGGTGATCACCCTGTCCTCCTTCGAAATGAAAAGGCCTAGACAGTTCAGAGTCGTGGTCTTTCCTGATCCCGTT
>CBDUVV010000103.1:0-5374 GCA_965370755.1 uncultured archaeon
GGTGTGGCAGACCCCGCAACCCTGGACGACATCCTTGGGATTTTAGGACCTTATGAAAATGTCGGCATTATAGGTTGCTCGGGTTGCTACGGAATAGGCAATATCAAAAACGTAGAAGCCTTAGCCGGCAAACTCGAGGAAAAAGGTAAGAAAGTGGTAGCTAAGGGTTCCACGGGACGGCAGTGCTCTTGGTTCTGGGAGCCTATTGAGGGAAACGTCATCTTGAATAAGACCAAAGGCGTCGATGCCGACGCTCTAGAAAAAGCGGAAGTTTTCCTGTCATTGGCGTGCGGAGTTGGCGCTCAGACCCTGGCCAAAGCAACTGGCAAAATTCCGGTTGGCCCTGCTGCGGACACAAAATTCATGGGGAGGCGCGAGGAGGAGATTTTCTCCGAGCATTGTCTGGCCTGTGGTAACTGCATTATCCACAGCACAGGGGGCATCTGCCCCATTACAAAGTGCCCCAAAAGTCTAATGAACGGCCCATGTGGCGGAGTTTACGATGGCAAATGCGAAGTGGACAGGGAGAATGATTGCGCATGGATCGCCATATACGAAAAACTATCCGACCTTAATAAGGCCACTCTAATGAAGGATGAAAGAGGTCCGAAAGATTTTTCCATAAGGACTCATCCACGGAAATTAGTGACTTCCAGATGAGCTTCAGCAAATTGATGGACTCCCTCGAATCCAAAAAATTCACTGTAACCGGAGAGGTTGACCCCCCCAAGGGCGCCAATAGGGAGGTAATAGTACATCAAGCGGAGCTCTTGAAGGACCACGTGGTCGCCGCAAACGTCACGGACAATCCACTGGGTATAGTCATAATGAATACCCTATCCGCTTGCCATATTATTCAAAACGAAGTGGGATTGGAGGCAGTATTTCAGGTCACCTGCAGGGATAGAAATAGGATCGGCATTCAGTCGGATATACTGGGGGCCGCTGCCTTAGGAATGCACAACATACTCGCATTAACGGGCGATCATCCTCGCCTCGGTGATCATCCGCAAGCCAAACCGGTATTCGACTTGGACTCTGTCCAATTAACTTCTCTTATTAGGAAAATGGTAGATGAGGGGAAAGACATGGTAGGTAATGACTTAGACGTTCCGCCAAAGATGCATATAGGTGTAGCACTGAGCCCTGGCGTAAATCCCATTGAACCGGAGATCATAAAATTCGAAAAGAAGGTCGATGCAGGTGCAGACTTCGCCCAGACCCAAGTGGTTTATGATACGGGGGTGCTGGAAAGGTTGCAGGATGCCATCGCTCATCTCGACATACCCGTACTCGTTGGGATAGCTCCATTAAAATCCATCGGTATGGCCAAGTTCATGGCGAAGAACGTGCCCGGGGTAGTCGTCCCCGATGATGTTATGAGTAAGCTCGAAAAATCGGATGACATAAAAGAAACGACCATCGATATAACTGCCGAACTCCTCAGGGACATAAAAGATCTCGGATTCGCCGGCGCTCATATAATGCCAGTGGGTATGGATTGGGCCGTAGGCGAGATAATAAAAAGGTCAGGGGGTTGAGGATCGTGAAAGCCTCGTTCATCGAGGGACTAAAAACAAAAGAATACCTACAACTTATTTTGGACTCCTCGCCCTACGCAGTAATTTCGACGGATTTGGAAGGGCGGATCATTAGCTTCAACAAGGCCGCGATAGAGATGTACGGATACGAGGAAGGGGAGGTTATGGGGAAACATGTGAGGATACTTCAACCTAAGAAGACTTCCCCGGACAAAAAGAAAGAAATCTATGAAAGGATGTTGAAGAAAGAGGGATGGGAGGGTGAGATACTTAACAAAAGGAAGAACGGCGAAGTTTTTCCCGTTTACTTGAAGACCAAGGTGCTGGAGGGTGAAAACGGCGAAACCATCGGACTTCTCATCTTCGCTGCGGACATCAGCGGCAAGAAGAAGACTGAAGAGAAATTCGGATTAGTACATGAACTAAGCGAGAGCATCATCAAATATGCCCCCATTGGGATATTCACTCTAGACCAAGAGTGGAGGATCACCAGTCTAAATCCAGCCCTCCTAAAGATTTTAGGTGCTAAAAAAACCTCGGATGTAAAAGGTATTGATTTCAGAGAAACTCCAATGTACAATGCTCTAGGCGGGAGGGCACTAGAGGAATGGCTTATGAAAGAGGGGGTAGCTGAGGTGAGTAGAGTGCAATATACCTCTCTCTATGGTAAAAGGTCCTTCGTGGACGCCAGCGCTACAGCCCTAAAAAAGGAGGGAAAATTTGTAGGTTCACTGTTTCTGATCCAGGATATAGAAGAGCAAATGATGCTGGAAGAAGAGCTTAAAAGCCTTGCTCTAGAACTCGATTATTCAAATAAGATGAAGGAGCTTTTCATAGATATCATACGCCACGATCTAATCAGCCCCCTTGGGATTATTAAGAACTACGCAGAATTTCTCATCGAAGAGGAAAGGGATGAGGAGAAAAAAAAGGAGCTCGTGGCCATCGAAAATAATGCCCAGCGACTTCTGAGCCTGATCAAAGAAATAAAAATGTTCACTACGCTGGAAAATGAAGAGGGTAGAGAGTACACCATTGTGGATATGACAAGTAGTATCTCTGAGCTCATTGACAGTTTCAAGACTCAACTAGCAGGTAAGGATATGAGTATACATTTTTCTTCAAGTGGGGAATTTCTCATCAAAGCAAACCCGTTCATAGACGATGTCTTTTCCAACATCATTTCCAATGCTATAAAGTATAGTCCTAGCCGAACCGAAATCGATATTGCCATCAAGGACTTCGACGATGTTTGGAGAATTCAGTTTAAAGATCAAGGCCCAGGCATACCGGGGGAAGAAAAAATCGCTATATTCGAGAGGTTCAAGCGAATAAAGAAGGGGAATATTAAAGGGACGGGTCTTGGCCTCGCCATTGTAAAAAGGGTCGTAGAGATGCATAGCGGTAAAGTCTGGGTGGAGGACAATCCTGGTGGTGGGAGCATATTCATCGTAGAAATCCCAAAAGCCGAAGGGGTGTAGTTTTTGTGGAAATGGGAACAGCTTGTAGACGTGCTTAATACACCCAGTGACAAGCTCTCGGCCCTAAAACCAGATAGGATTAACTTTAGGACAGTAACATTCTCGAAGAACGTTTTCATACCAGTTACAAATGCCTGTAGAAACAAGTGTGCCTATTGCGGCTTCCGCTCTTCTACACCTCGAATAATGAGCCGGGCAGACGTGGCCAAGATACTCGAATCCGGCAAGAAACACGGATGTAAGGAGGCATTATTTACTCTCGGCGAGCACCCTGAAAGTGTTAAGGAGATAAAGGAGGATTTACGGAGCTGGGGTTACTCATCTATTACGGAATACCTCAGGGACTTATGTGAGGATGCAATAGGATATGGCCTCCTACCCCACTCGAATATCGGTGTTTCGACATCAGAAGACCTAAAAACTTTAAAGGATGTCAACGCGAGCCTGGGACTAATGCTCGAGAGCGTTAGCGAGAGACTCTGCGGCAAAGGAATGCCCCACGAGTTGAGCCCTGGAAAAAGGCCTGATGTCCGGCTGAAGTTCATTGGAGAGGCCGGCAAGTTGAAGATACCCTTTACCACAGGCCTGCTTATAGGAATAGGCGAAACGAATAAGGAAATAATCGACTCCATGAAGGCATTGAGGAAACTCCAGGATCGCCATGGACATTTACAGGAAATAATTATACAAAATTTCGTTCCTCATCCTGGGACGCCCATGGAAAATGCGAAGGCCCCGTCCACTGATAAGATGTTAAAAGTTGTCATCGCTTCCAGAACGGCCTTTCCAGATGTTGGCATACAAGTACCACCGAATTTGATCTCGGACTGGCGGGCTTTCATAGCTTATGGTGTGGACGATCTCGGTGGGATCTCGCCTGTCACGGAGGACTACATAAACCCAGGTTATGTCTGGCCCAAGTTGGAAGAGATTACTTCCGCCGTAACTGGGATGGGACTAAATTTAAGAGAAAGACTGCCAATATACCCAAACTATATAAAAAGGGGATGGTACTCCAATGCAATTGAACCCCTAGTCGAGGGTTACTCTGATGAAGATGGGTTGGTGAAGGATGTTCCCACAGGTTAACGCTTCTTCCGAGACGAAAAAGATATTGAACAAAGCATTAGATGGCCGAAGGCTTACGCTTGAGGAAGGCGTGCTTCTCATGAAGGCACCTAACATGGACACTATGGCCATCGCAATGACCGCCGACGAGGTCAGGAGGTCCAAGGTTGGGGATGAAGTAAGCTATGTGGTGAACCGTAACATAAACTTCACAAACATCTGTGTGGGAAGCTGTAAGTTCTGTGCTTTTCGAAAGCGAGAGGGGGATGATAGTGCGTATTTCCTTGACATCCCTGAGGTGGTCAAGAAAACCCAAGAAGCAAGGGAGATGGGCGCAACAGAGATATGTCTCCAAGGAGGGCTTTATCCTGATTTAGACGTTCACTTTTACGCCGATCTTCTGAAGTCCATTAAGAACAAGGGAAATTCCCTTCACCTACATGCCTATTCCCCCATGGAGATACACCACATGGCGCAGCAAAGTGACATGGAGATCATTGATGCCTTAAGGTACCTTAAGGAAAAGGGCCTAGATTCCATGCCGGGGACAGCTGCAGAGATCCTAGACGATGGAGTCAGGAGACGTATCTGCTCACAGAAGATAAAAAGTGATGAGTGGATATCAATTGTCAAAGAGGCCCATGGTCTTGGAATCCCAACGACCGCCACCATGCTCTACGGGCATGTGGAGTCGCCGGAGCAAAAGGTGGAGCATCTCGCTATATTGAGGTCAATTCAAGATGAAACCAATGGCTTCACAGAATTTGTACCTCTTTCCTTCATCCACCATAATACGCCACTTTTCAAATCCGGTGCAAGCCGGCCGGGAGCAACGGGTCTGGAGGACTTGAGATCTTTGGCAGTGGCTAGGCTGTTCTTGGATAACTTCAGGAACATCCAGGCATCCTGGGTAAAGCTCGGCAGAAAACTGGCTCAGATAATGCTCAACTTCGGTGCCAATGATTTGGGTGGTACTCTAATGGAGGAGAACATTTCCAAGGCCGCTGGGCTTGCAGTGGATATGATGACAAAAGAGGAACTAGAGCATATCATCCTGGACGCTGGAAAGATACCGACCCAGAGGGATACCCTTTACCGACCCGTCTTGAAACATTGAGCAGGATTCCGAAACTCCATCAAAAAATTTAATAATCCTCTTGTCTCACCAGTTGGATTGAGGCCAATAGCAATGGTTGAAATGATTACAGTTGGGGATATCATGTCAACCGAGATTGTTTCCATTAGTGCCGATGCGGCTGTAAGGGATGCTGCCGAATTGCTCAT
>CBDUVV010000104.1:0-5315 GCA_965370755.1 uncultured archaeon
GGGGGATATTGATCACTTCTCTCCCATACCTGTGCTAGACCACTTAGTATCCGTCTCCACAGTGCCCAATCTTGTTCATAGTATCGATTTTCTTGGCGGTATCATGAGCATTAAACACTGAAGTAGTAGGGACCACTAGGATTCCTTGTCTCACACGCTTAGCCGTCTCATACTCCAATTTTTCTACGGCATTCTTTCCGGCGTTGACCCAGATTTGAATTATAGCTCCAATCCTCCCATCGACTGTCTCACTGTCCTGTACCAAATTTTCAACTCCACCTTCAGATTCGCCGAATACCGTTGAAGGGAGAGCAGTAGATCCAACAGCCGCCTTATTCAACCTCTTTTCATCCGCGGCTGTGATTAATAATCGTGTGAAAATTCCATCGAAGGCCTCACAGTAGGTGTCTTCGAGCTGTGTACCTTCGACTTCTAGGGGCATATAGCCTCATTATTACAATGAAACTAAAAAACTTTAGGGCCGTAGATTACTATTGGGACATAAGATGAGCCTATAGGGGAGGGCGGAAGCGTAGCAAGGAAGGAGGCTACAATTCCAAAATAGATTTGAAATTCCTACTTCTTAATCACCTCATGTCCATATAGGCATTTAATGTTCAACATCTTCCTATTTTTAATTATTTTGATTAACCGATTTTATTTATCTTGATTAAAAGCCGTTGTAATACCTTTGGGGTTCCGGTCCTGCTTCGTCTAGAATTTATGAATTGGTCCTAATTATAGAAGGCCTTAAATGTCAGCTACACAAAAGAGGGGGCTTATGACGAAACCCACCTTACGGAAGTCAGCACTTTTCGTCACGGTAATCTTTCTACTGATCCTTGCCATTCAAATAATGAAAGCCGGAGCAGGTGGATTGGGTTTTTATCTTAGGAACATGTTCGACTTTAATAATCCTCTCAATACTATGGGTTTTGGATGGTTGTCAGCGACGTTTATCCTAAGCGGATCCCCCATTTCGGCCTCGGCTCTAGCCTTTTTCGATGCAGGCGCATTGAGCGAGATGGAGGCCTTTGCAATGGTGATTGGCTCAAGATTTGGAGCCTCCTTTGCCATACTACTGATTGGTTTCTTATACCATATGCGGGGGCACGAGAGACACACGAGCATTTCATTGGGAATATTGACTCTATTGATGACGTATTCCCTTTACAGTGGAGGTATATTTCTTGGTATCTTACTCCTCAGATACGATGTCCTCGACTTCATGCAGTTCAATCTTCCAGCGTTTATATCCAGCACTATTAGCGTCCTTTTCGATCCGATTGTGGAAGGTCTGACGTCTAGGCTTAATGGGATGCTAGTATTTCTTGTAGGCTTGGGGCTCATCATGCTGGCCTTTAAGCTCCTCGATGATGCCCTGCCCAAGGTGGACCTAAAAGAAACCAGATTTAGGCAGACAGCTCGTTACATATATAGACCTTGGGTAATGTTCTCCCTCGGATTTTTCATTACACTAATAACCACTTCCGTATCCGTTTCCCTTGGTTTACTTGTCCCCTTATCCGCGAGGGGCTACATCAAAGTCGAGAACCTTGTTCCATATATAATGGGCGCGAACATCTCCACTTTTATAGATACTTTGTTGGTGGCTATCCTGCTGGCCAATCCCGCTGCATTTACAATAGTATTTGCTGGGATAATAGGTACAATTCTAGTATCCTCAGTGATTTTATTTTTCTTCTTCCGCGTATACGAAAAGTTCCTCCTAGACGCACTCTCGATAATTAGCCGTTCTAACGTAAATCTCACCGCATTTTTGGCGGCAACATTCTTAATACCAGTACTATTATTATTGATTTAACCGGAGGCCATGCAATGAGAATACTGATGTGCACGGATGGTTCGAAACAAGCCAAGGACGCAGTTAATTTTGGGAATATTCTGATTAAAAATCTAGACTGCGCAATAACGGTATTGGGTGTTGTGGAGCATTCTTACGACAAGGCTCGGCTAGAAGAGTCTTTAGAAAATGTAAAAAAGATGCTGAAAAATGTGGATATAAAAACAAAGACAAGAGTCGGATTTGCAGACGAGGAGATCGTTAAAGAGAGCGAGGAGGGATACGACCTCATTGTTATGGGCTCGGTAGGAAGGAGGGGCATTGTTAGATTCATGACGGGGGCTACAGCCATCAAGGTCGTGAAGTACGCTAGAACATCCGTATTGGTGGTGAGGGGAGCCCACGACAAAATATCCAGGATCCTAATTTGTACTGGAGGTGGGGAACGCGGGGAAGAGGACATAAAATTTGGTGGCCGGATCGCTAAGGCCACCGGAGCCGAAGTGAACATTCTCCATTGTATGTCTCAGATACCCATATTGGATATACAAGAGAAGGAGAGGAACATAGTACCGGAGTCCTTGGACGAGGAAACGAGAGAGGCTAAGCATCTCAAGAAAGGATGCCAGATCCTCAGCGATTTGGAAGTAAAGTGCGATACCAAGTTGCGCTACGGTCTTGTTGAAAACGAAATCTTCGACGAGGTCAATGAGGGCAACTATGATCTACTCGTGATCGGGGCACACGCCACCGTTGGATTGAGCAAGTACATTCTAGGCGACATCGCGGGTCGGATTGTGGATCATGCCACTATGCCAGTGTTGGTGGTCAAGTCTCCGAAACACATTATGTAGTGGTCATTGTAAGTCCAGGGTTGCAGGAAAAATATTTACTCTGTTCGCTTTAAATCCTTTTCATGGAAGTTGTGGTGATAGGTCACGCTAGCCTGGACGATGTCCTCATAAAGGGGGCGAAACGCACCCAGCTCGGTGGGGCTTCTATCTACTCTGCCATGGCCGCAAAGATATTCTCCGAAACAGGCGTGGTATCGAGGATTGGCGCTGATTTTCCCCCTAAATACTTTCGTCTCCTCCGCTCCTCTGCGATTGATATTTCGGGTATGAAACGGATGGGTGGCAAGAGCACGTTTTTTTCCATAGAATACGACGACGAAGGCTTGGCTCATTATAGCGATTATCGGTTGAATGTAGGGGTCCATATAAGGCCTGAGGATATACCTAAGAAGTATCTTTCCTCTAAGGCATTCCACCTAGCTCCCATGGCGGCTAGTAAGCAGAAGGCATTCTTAGATTATCTTAGGGATAGGACTTACGCCCTTATATCGCTGAATACTCATTCTGGTTATCTATCCAAGTATCGCAGGGACATCATTGACCTCATAAGTCAGGTGGACGTTTTCACCATGAACGACGAAGAGGCCATGAGGCTGACTAAAACGAAGGGCTTCGAACAGGCTCTCAACTCCTTGAAAAAAAGGGATCATAATCTAATCGTGGTCACAATGGGCATATACGGTAGCGCAATTATCTCCAATGGAGAGATTACCTTTGCGCCATCGGTAATTCAACCAAAAATAGTGGATTTTACAGGATGCGGAGATGCCTTCGCTGGTTCCTTTCTAGCCACCTACGTCTCCACCGAGAACTCTTTAGAATCTGCTAATGTAGCCAACAGCGTAGCGAGCATCACGGCTACTGATTGGAACTTCAAAGCTATACGTAGTTTGAGATTTTCAGGGCTCGATCAATTTCACGAATTCATCATATCTCATCAGAGGAAACTGAGTAAGAGGCAGCGCTCTATAGAGCACTTCATTTGAGATTATTCACTTTTCCGCAAATTTTAGTAAATCGGCTCTTGTAATAATGCCTGAGGCCATTCCCCTTTCCACTACGAGAACTGCTGTGTGTGTGCCAACCAGCCTCGAAAGGGTCTCTAGCCTCGTGTTTGGGGAAATGGTGGGGAAGCCGTGGCTCATGACTTGTGATACGCTTTTACTGGAAACGAGAGAAAAGTCTTTTTCCTTCGCCAATTCTTCAACAATCCTTACTTCAGAGATGCTCCCTACCTGAACTCCAGTGTCGATGACAGGGAGCTGTGAAAAACCATGTTCCTCCATGATCTTGGATGCGTCACTAATTATGTCCTCAGGTTTAACGTGAAGCACAGGGAAACTCATCACATCTCTGGCGCTGAGTCCTCCTTTAGAGCCCTCCTGAAGTGCTTGAAGAATCTTTCTCAGGGTGGAGGCCCGGAGGTCTATATCCCCCGATTCTATCCTTGCTACAAGAGGCTGGCTTATCCCAGCTCTTTTGGCGAGCTCAGTCTGCGTTAGCCCAGCCTTCAATCTGAGTTCGCGCAGTTCTTCGGGTCCAGGTATATCGTACATTAACTAGGTTATTACTGACAGTAATATTAATACTTTACTCTTATTAAAAATGGGAATTAGATACGGTGTCTACAAGTAAAGCTGTTGGTTGCTTCGGGGGGCGTTGCCCCCTTCGCAACGTTTACTACGGAAAGCGAGCCAACAGATTTTTCAGATGTAGTAATATTGGGTTATTCTATAATCCTCTATAGCCCATTTGACCTTAAGAGGCACACCATTGGTTAGAATTGATAAATAAAAGTGCCAAAGTAAAATTATTGAGGCTAAAACTAATGAATTCACTTTTTCTTTTTGGTAGCCTTTTTCTCAAGTGGTAGTATACCTTCTTTAATTAATTTCTTCTTTTCCTTTTCGAGTAAGCCAACTAGTGCTTCAAAGGAATTGAGAGTCATTTTTATTTGACAATCAGAGACATAAGCTTCTTTTTTGTCTGTAAGAAGTGTTTTTTCATCACCAAAATCTAGGACAATGAGACTCTCGCTATGTTTAGCGCCAAAAGCAGTTGCAAAGTATTTTCTAAATGTTGGACTTCTAATCCACATTGCGTTTTTATCTATAGACATTTAATAACCTCAAGTAACAAATGCCGAAGGGATATTTTCTTTCGGTGGGATTATCGGTTTATAGAATAATTGAAAAATTGGAATTAGGATGCTATCAGTAGAAGCAGTAGAATCCAATTTTTGAGGAATTGCCTTACTTCCCCAAACACCAAGTTGTTTAGCGATATCTTCAATTTCCTTAGAAGATTTTTCAGTCAAGTAGGATTCTCTGCAGTTATCACAAACTTCAACGTCAAAATCTCCAAAATCGATATTGTGATAGACAAAACGATTTTTATCTAATCGTAATTCTCCTTCATTGCAGATTGGACAATTCATTTTATTTCACTTTAAGTAAATTGTTTCTACATAATAATTACAAGGGGCTTTTCTATAAATAGCCTCGTACATTCCATACTTAGCTTTAATCTTACCATTTAACCGATTTCTTGAACCTTTTGTAATAACATCAATAGCTTCTTTATCAGATATGCCTCTTTCAATCATCCGAATTTTGGTATGTGGGTTAGGTCTAAATTTACAAGGCATTATTCTAAAT
>CBDUVV010000105.1:0-5275 GCA_965370755.1 uncultured archaeon
ACTTGACTTAAGCAAAGAGAAAACTATCAAAACAAGTTATCAACCAACCGATGACTTTGAAAGATTTATCAATAAAATAACGGAGCGAACATCTAAAAAATTTTGATTGTTAGTATAGTAATAACGATACTTAGTTAATTGAATCTAAAAAACGAATACAGCCCACTTTTATCTAATTTTTCTTACAAATCAGCCTTGGGAAAAGTTACTTGTCGATCTACTGTATATACCGAAAACCTTATAACTTACATATTAAGCCTGCCATCTGCTTCTTCGACTTTAAAAACAAATTTCCCTCCCTCCAATAACAAACTATAAATAAACCCTCATTTCTCTCAATCTAGGTGGAGGCAAAATGGCCACGAATCGCTTGGAAAAAGAGCTGGTAAAATTCTTCAGATCCTACGGGGAGGTCACCTTCCCCGACATCCAGAGGAGCTTTCCCAACTATTTCAACAAGAAAAAGGGCAAGAGCTTCATGAAGGGAAAAGCCCTCGCCTGGAAGGGCCTTGCACCAGACATGGCTGAATCTTTGGTAAAACTGCAGAGGGAAGGAGTCTTAGAATGCTATGAGGTCCCAAAGAAGAGGTACACCCTGGAGGGCTACGAGCTAAAAGAAAAGGGCTGGGTGCCCTTGGCCTTCGTATTCCAAAAGGAAATCTTGGATCACGCTATATAGGCTGTGCTCGACCGATCGAAACCGGGCACGTGTTCAATCATTAACTCACCTTCAGGCTGCCATCCCGGACCGGGGTACGAGATATTGGGGAGGTACTTTGTAATATCCTTGGCCAGAAGAGTCGCAAGGTGATCAGCCCCCATGGTCCTCTCGGTGATGCTCACAGTAAGCTGCCTTACAGTCGTCTCGTCCAAATAACCGAGGGCGTGAAGGTACTCGTGGAGCAAAATGTGAAACGAGTAGGGCTTGTACAATGCATGGTCGGTCTCCTTTATCCTTCGAAGGGGCGTCTTGTTCATGACGATGATATTCCCTCCAACGGGATAGAAGGCACCTAACCAGAAGTTCTCCTGTCCGCCGAGCTCAGCAAGACCTAAGTTAAGGCCGGCACGGCTCTTTCGCATTGACCTCCAGACGGCATCCTTTACCACTTCAAAGGTATCGGCCATATCCTCTGTTTCATCCAGACGCATGGGAAAACTCTTCATCACATATCCTCTCCTTTTAATAACCTTTGGTAACTTTATCATGTGTACAGATTTCTTGGAAAAAATTATTTATCCTCATAAACACAGGATAACCGCCATGTCCCAGAAAAGCGGGGGGAAGTTGTTTTACATAAATAACCTGCGGACCGTTATGATCATCCTCATCGTAATGCTCCACATAGCCATAACCTACGGGGCGCCTGGTACATGGTATTATAGCGAGGGGACGGATGATCCTTTGACCGGGGTTGTCCTTGCATTATTTAATGTCACGGTACAGGCCTTTACCTTGAGCTTTTTCTTCATGATATCTGCCTACTTTATGCCCGGCTCATACCGGCGCAGGGGAGCTGGAAGCTATCTTAAGAATAGGCTCACCCGCCTGGGAATCCCCCTGGCGATATTCTACTTCTTGATAAACCCCCTCATTATCTATGTCATATTTGCGAGGTCCATGGGCCGCTCCTTCTCCTATTTTCATTCCTTTTCCACCGGCCCATTGTGGTTTGTCCAGTTGCTTCTCATGTTCTCGATTTTATACCTTATCTGGGTGAAGTATATGCCCAAGATGGCGGTAAAGGCAAGGGCGCCGCCTCAAAGCAAACAGATCGCAGCCTTCGTATTGATGCTCTCTTCCGCAACCTTCCTTGTTCGAATATTTTGGCCCATAGGAAAGGCAATATCTAATCTTCAGTTCGGCTTCTTCCCGAGCTACATAGCGTTCTTCATAGTGGGGCTCATGGCATACGGCAACCGATGGTTCGATGATTTCGACGAAGAGATCGGAAGAAGATGGCTAAAAGTCGGTCTACTGGCAATCCCCATGTTTCTAGTTATTATGATCGTGGGTGGGGGAATGGAGGACATAGACCCGTTCCTCGGGGGATTTCACTGGCAGTCCCTAGCTTATTCTGTGTGGGATGCCCTGGTGGGAACAGGACTTATCGCGGGCCTGTTTGTGGTCTTCAGAAAGAGATTCAATTACGAGACGAATTTTTCAAAAAAACTATCAGACAACGCTTACACGGTGTTCATAATCCAGGCACCGATGATCGTGTTTTTAACATATTCTGTAAGGGCCGTCAATATATACCCCCTATTGAAATTTGCCATGATGTCAGTAATTATTCTCAGCCTCAGCTTTGTTATTAGCCACTTAGTTCTAAGGCGCCTTCCCTATGCAGATAGGGTCTTGTAAAATCAAAAGGAAAATCATTATATATCATAGTTAATCATTGGAAAAAAGCTGATACTATGCTCGTATACCCAGACTATGTGCCAGTAGCAGTTTTCCTAGCCATCGGCATACTATTTCCATTCGCGGCCATGGGGATAGCCTGGGTCTTTAGACGGAACAATCCCTACAAGGAAAAGTACACCACATACGAGTGTGGAGAAGAGCCCATCGGGGAGGCCCAAACCCAGTTCGATGTATTCTATTACATGTTCGCCATCCTCTTCGTGATATTCGACGTGGAAACCGTCCTGATTTTTCCATGGGCCCTTGTGTTTCCCGAGATAGGCATGCTCGCCGTGGTAGAGATGATCGTTTTCATTTTCGTTCTAGCCCTCGGCTTGGTATACGCATGGAAGAAGGGCTTTTTAGAGTGGCGCACCTGGCAGGAGGAAATCCCCATCTCCAGACGGTGGGTCGAGTACGAGTAGGTGATGGATTTGGAGATGGAGCGCCCTGTTTTCACGAATCTAGAAAAGATGCTAAAGATAGCACAAGATGATGATGCGAAAAGCTCCTTTACAAAATCTTACACAAATGTTTTAGACAAGGCCTTCAGCTGGGGGAGAAAAGCGTCCTTATGGGGGTTTGCCTACGGCCTCAAGTGCTGCAGTATTGAGATGATGGCCTTCGGAGTTTCAAGATACGATTGCGACCGATACGGCATCATTTTCAGGGCATCTCCAAGACAGAGCGACCTAATGTTTGTCGCCGGCCTGGTCTCCAAGATGATGGCCCCCCGTCTCAAGCGCCTATACGATCAGATGGCGGACCCAAAATACGTAATAGCCATGGGAGAATGCGCCATCTCCGGGGGGCCCTATCACGATTCTTATTCAATAGTTGCAGGGGTGGACAGGGTGGTACCTGTGGACGTATACATACCCGGATGCCCGCCCACGCCAGAGGCCCTTTTTGACGGCGTGATAAGGCTTCAAGAGAGGATCCAAAAATACGGAAAACTTGGCGGTTCAATAGCCATGCCAGTTCCAGAGGAGAAGCGGTGAGCCGACATGAAGGACCTAAAGCAAGAACTCAAAGTCGTAGAGGCACTGCGAAAAAAATTCCCTAAAGACGTCTACCACGGGAGCGTGGTTCGAAAGAAGAGGGCGAACTTCGACATAAACAAGGACGCCTTGATCGACGTATGCACCTACCTGAAGGACGAATTAGAGTTTGACCACTGCTCCAACATCACTGCAATAGATCGGAGCAAACTTGTAAACGGCCTTGATCCCAATGGAAATATCTTCTATTACGATGACTTCAAGGTAGCCTATCACTTCTGGTCCTATGAAAAAGCAATGCTGGCCCAACTAAATCTCACAGTGCCCAGAAACGACCCCAAAGTGAAATCAGTTGCAAGAATGTGGAGGGGGGCCGATTGGCACGAGCGGGAGATGTACGATCTCATGGGGGTCATCTTTGAGGACCACCCGGACCTACGAAGGATCGACCTTCCGGACAACTGGGTTGGGCATCCCCTAAGAAAAGATTATCAGATGCAGGAGACCCCGTGGCTGATTTCCGAGGATGAAAAAGAAAAGGACTGGCCCCTTGACTTTGTGGAGCCCAAATTCTATTACGAGACCTACTACGGCAAGGAGGAGGGTTACGGGAAAGGCGCGCCCAAGACCATGTCCCTTAGGATAGGGCCCCAGCACCCGGGCAACCACGGACCGTTTCTCATAACCGTTAAGCTGGACGGGGAGATCATAGTGGATTCCGATGTCAGGATAGGGTATCTGCACAGAGGACAAGAGAAGATAGCGGAAAACCGAGAATACATACGCTTTCTTCCAAATTCAGACAGATACTGCTGGCTCAGCTCCATCTCCAACCAGCTCAGCTACGTTCTAGGTGTTGAGGAGATCATGGGAATCGAGGTCCCCAGGAGAGCCCAATTTTTGCGGGTTATAATGCTTGAGCTCAACAGGATATCAAGCCACCTCCTCTGGCTCTCTGCCTTGGGAATTGATGTCGGAGCCTTAACGGGATTCTTCTATCCCTTCAGAGAAAGAGAGTTCATCTACGATCTTCTCCTCATGGCAACGGGCAACAGGATGAACTATAATCACTCCAGGTTCGGCGGGGTATTTAGGGACATACCAGATACCTTCGAGGAAAGGACCAGGAGCGGAATGGAATACTTCGATAAGTCCATGGATGAATACGAGGTATTCTTCGACACCAACAAGATATTTTTGGCCAGGACCCAGGGAATCGGAAATCTGACGGCAGAAGACGCCATCAACTTCGGTGTAACCGGCCCAGTGCTAAGGGGAGCAGGGGTCAAACAAGACGTGAGGATAAACGAGCCGTACCTCATATACGACGAACTGGATTTTGAGATACCCACAGAGCCCAACGCGGACCTGTTTTCATGGTATCGGGTAAGAATGAGAGAGATGAGGGCATCTGCTGATATAGTGCTCCAGTGCCTAGATAAGATGCCCGAGGGACCGATCATGGCGGAAAACCCACCAGGCTCGCCTGAGGGCGCTCCCTTTAGAGTACCGCCTGGAGAATCTTTCATCAGACTGGAGGAGCCGCGAGGCGAATTCAATAGTCACCTGATAAGTGACGGCTCAAGTAAGCCATATCGGCTCAGGGTGAAGGCCCCAGAGTTCATCAATATATCGGTTTTGCCCTACTTACTCAGAGGCGAGAAGTTCCAGGACGCCATAATAATCTTGGGCGGCTTGGACCCATGCTTGGGAGGGATAGACAGATGACAGGCCTCTATCACGAGGACCTAATGGAGAGGAAATATCACGGCAGCGACGGCATACGCTGGCTTATCATAGGCATAATAGCATTTTTAATCGCCCTCTCAGCGATTGCAGGAATCTTCCAGCTCTTGGAGTACCTGGC
>CBDUVV010000106.1:0-5263 GCA_965370755.1 uncultured archaeon
TTCTTTCTCCTTTTCGAGGTTGAAACTACCTGAATGCAGTGAAAACCCGGCGCCCACAAGCTGCCTCCCCTTGGGAGCTAGATGAGGGTCATAATTGCTGGTCGGAACGACCCATGTGGACTTCTGGGTCTCGCACCATATCTCAGACCCACTCGTAGTTACATACTTCTTCTTTAGCCCGAGCCACACGCTCAGGGCTCGAACGCTAATTAATTCCCCGAGCATCTCAGCGTAATCCTGGGGTAAATCCGCCATTTCTGGAAGCAGGGCCGCCCTTCCGGAGAATATGACCATGTCGGATGAGTAGTATTCCTCAGTGGTTTCTACGCCGTCGACCTCGCCGTCAGATGTGGCTATTTTTTTCACCTCAGAATCAACCTTGATATCAACATTATTCTTGAAGGAAAGCAATATGGATTCTGTAAGTTTCCCTATTCCGCCGGCCGGATAAACATGACCAGCTGCCCCGTCCCTTGTAACGAGCCCCGAAAGCTTTTCTATGTACCCCCCTGTGCCCCGGGTATTTTCGATTATTCTTGCCAGGGGCGTTTCTCTGGAAGATAAGCCGGTCAAGAAGGTGCAGGTGGTCTCCACAAATCTCCACGTTTTGTCAGACAGAGTCTTCTCCTTGAGGATGTCATATACTGAGATCCTATTAAGATCAGCTCCCCGCAAGTGTTTCTCATAGGCCTGTAGCATGCTTGATGTCAGGGCGAACCTGTCGCTTATGGGCAGGTAGCCAAAAAGTGCCCACTCTTTTAGAGTCCAAGGAAAGGCGTAAAGTTTCTCCTTCTCCCGCAGGTAATACTTTCCGTGGGGAATCAGCTTTGGCAGAACATCAAAATACCTGTCCATCAGCACCCCAGTGGGGCCCTTTATCATCCCCGTGAGCACATGGGGACCGGTATCAACAGTATAACCATCCACCTTATACGAACGGCATACTCCGCCGAGGTGACTCGAGCTTTCTAAAAGAAGAACTCTCTTCCCCTCTTTAGATAGGGCTAGGGTGGTCAAAAGGCCACTGATTCCACCGCCAACTACTATCACATCGTGGTCCATAGGCGACTTTTGTTGTATCCCAAATATCTTAAAGCTTACTATTTTATGTGGTTAATGGTTTTATGGTATAGAGGACCTGTTGATTCAATGACCAAACGTGATTCAAAATCAAAAAAAGATGTCGAAGCCGAGAGCGTAAAAGACATCGCAGATGTGAACGTAGACGAGAAGTCGGAAAACGACATCAAAGAAGGGAGTGTTGACGAGAAATTAGAAGGCGGCACTCTTCAGATACAAAAGAAGCACATATCTCTCATTGTCGCCGGATTGGTCTTATTCTCGGCCGGTTTTGCGGTCAACTCTCTATCTAATTATTTATCATCTGGTGAGCCTTCCCAGGCTACAGACTCTGGGCAGGAGTCGGCTTCGGGGGGTTGGAATCCCTTTGAGGAGACGTCCGTATCAAAGGCGGAGATAGGAAATAGGGCCCTTGCGTACATCTCCAATGAGTTCCTGACGCCTCGAGGCGCTGAGGGAGAATTAGTAGAGGTCGAGGAGTACGGTGATAATATCTACATCGTGAACCTACGCATTCAAAAGGATGGATTGGCCCAAGAGACATCGGTGTACGTCACCAAAGACGGCAAGCTCCTCCTTCTGGGAGACGGCGGGGTTTTGGTGGACCTCCCTAAAACCAATGAGACAGCCCCGAAAATAACTATCACGCCCCAAGAGCAAACGCCGTCCCAGACCACTCCACAGGATGCTGGGATAGGCTTAAGTGATGCAGCATACGTGTCTGGGCCAGAAAATGCTACTGTAATAATGATCGAGTTCAGCGATTACCAGTGCCCCTTCTGCAAGAGGTACAACGACCAGACCCTCAATTTAATCTTAGAGAATTATGGCTCACGTATCAGGTATGTCATCATGGACTTTCCCCTTAACAGCATTCATCCCCAGGCTTTCATTACTCACGTCGCTGCGAGATGCGCCGGCGCCCAAGACAAGTACTTTGAGTACCACGATAAACTCTTCACGAACCAGCAGGTCTGGTCACGGTTTGCACCGGAGTCTGCAGAGGAGATAAGCGAGCTCAAGAAGTACTCTGAGGAACTTGGTTTAGACAAGGCCGCCTTCGACGAGTGCCTCGACTCCAAGCGATACGCGGAGGATGTCCTTAACAACCTGCAGAAAGGTTTGAACGCGGGCGTAACTGGAACGCCTGCCTTCTTCATAAACGGTCGACTCGTGAGTGGTGCCCAACCTTACTCTACCTTCCAACAGATCCTTGACGCTGAATTAGCACATGAGTAGGAACAAAAACAGGGGATCTATTAGAACCGAATCTTTTTTGATAATGGGTAAAGAATATATGATTCCGGGACTAGAAACCTAAGACTTATTCGCCTTTATTTCGCTAAGTAATTCCTTGATTTCTTCGTTTTGATCTCTGATATCTAGAAGTAACTCAATTATGATCCCATGCTGCGGTGGAAATATTGTTTTATCGCCCTGTTCTAATGGTTGAGAGCCTCGTACTATGTATTCAATTTTTTTCCTAGGCCTCATCAAAATCACCTCCACTGAAAAAACGGTTGGTCAAAGTATAAACAAATTTCGATTTTACTCTTCCTTCTTTTTCAGTGGTATATCCCAATAAGGGGTTTTGCAGCTCGGGCATAGCATTGATACTATTTTCTTTTTAGGTATCCAGACGTGCCCACACCTCTCGCACTTATGCTTTGCGATCTTGCCCGGGAAAATCCCCATGTTATCAGTCTATGTCCATACACTAGGAAAAACTCTTCGCCCTTTCTTGTATAACGTGTGGAAAGTGACGATTTCTAGCCGCGGTTTATACTTAAAATCGGGTTTTTTTATTTTTGGGCCATCCGAATCTCTCCAAGGATAGAGACGGCGAGAAAGAGAAAACATTTATCTGTAAACCATGGTAGTTGAAGCTACCATCGTATATAAAGAAATAATTACAATGTCCGAATAGATTGTATCCCCGACGAGATGGCGTCCTCAAATGAGACATGAATGACAATGCTCTAACAAGACCAAAGGGAAACCGTTTCAACGTGGACGGCTCATAAAAATGAGTGCGTCCAGGGATATAACAGTCGTGAGATGATAGAATGATGCAGCCGATGTCTGGTATGGGATATGATCAGTCTATAACCATGTTCAGCCCCGATGGCAGGCTGCTCCAGGTTGAGTATGCGAGGGAGGCCGTGAAGAGGGGATCAACGGTCGTTGGTATTCAATACGGAGACGGCGTTGTTTTAGTTGCCGACAAAAGGATAAAGAGGAAGATAATCGTACCAGAGTCGGTTGAGAAGCTGTTCCAGGTGGACGAACACATAGCGGCGGGGGCCTCAGGCATGGTCGCGGACACCAGGATCCTGGTGGACAGGCTGCGGGTCAATGCACAGACTAATAGGACCACCTACAACGAGGCGATAGACGTGTGGACGTTGGCCAAGGGAATATGCGATTTAAAGCAGGGGTATACCCAGTACGGAGGCGTCAGGCCTTTCGGGGTCAGCCTGCTGATCGCAGGCGTTGACACCAAAGCTAGGCTATACGAGACCGATCCCAGCGGCGCACTTATCGGGTACAAGGCCACCGCGATTGGAGAAGGCCGGCGCGCGGCGATGGAGTTTCTCGAGGAAAAATACTCCGATGGAATGAACAAGGATGAGGCCATAGAGCTAGCTCTAAGGGCCGTGCATAAGGCAACGGAGGCCGAGCTTACAGAGGAAACCATGGACATCTCCATGATAGACGCCAAGACACGCGCCCACACCAAGTTCACGAGGAAAGATGTGAAGCGCTACATAGCCAGCGCCCTAAGCAATAATGAAGAGATGAGGTCCTAATCGGAGGGATAATCAACAGTGCCCCGGGAGGTAAAAATCAAGGTAGTGAACGTGGTTGCCACTCAACACGTGGGGCAAAATATTGACCTAGACTCCATAGCAGCCACTATGAAAGAGGGGGAGTATGAACCCAAGAGATTCCCTGGGCTGATATACAGGATAACGGAACCAAAGGTAGCGGCCCTGATCTTTAGCACAGGAAAAATCGTATGCACAGGCGCAATAAGCATAGAAGAAGTGCAGCTCGCCATTGGAAAAATCCTAGAAAGGCTGAGAGAAGCCGGAGTAGAGATAACAGAGCCGAGTGAAGAACCCATAGTGCAGAATATTGTAGCCACTGCGGACCTGGAGGCCGAGTTAAACCTCGACGCCCTAGCCACCAGCCTAGACAACGTGGAGTACGAACCCGAGCAATTCCCTGGCCTGGTACACAGGATGTCAAAACCAAAGGTAGTGTTCCTATTATTTGGGAGTGGAAAGATAGTGATTACCGGTGCAAAAAGCACGAGCGATGTGAGAAGTGCTGCCGCCAATATAGCCGCGGAGTTAACGAGGCTAGGGTTCTTGGCTTAGCTATATGACTACGTCGATGTCCAGCTTCTATGCCAATTCCTTGTACTGATTCCTAATCATCACTTCGGTCAATCGCGGCCTCAAGTTGCTCGATCTCATGCGGGTTAAAAACAAGTTTCTATTTTCTACGTTTCTTTATCATTTCTCTAATATTCTCTATCACTTTTTTAGCATCTATAAGTCCTCTCGCGTTCAAGACAAATGCCACCGTTATTAATATTGCGAGAATCGCTAATGCAATAAACCAGGCCTGATTAACTTGGCTCTTTGTTGCAGGGGGCGTAGTTGGTGGAGGCATTGATGTAGATGTCGGTGGGATTGTGATTGTTTGTGGCGGTGTGGTTGTAATTGGGGTAGTCGTGGTTGTTGGTACGCTAGTAGGTTCCGGCGCCTGTGTAGAGACGTTAAGATGTCCAGCCCTTCCATAAACGCTACTTAGAAGCCTGCGTTTTGTAGCATTCATGTCTTCCCTTGAAATATTAAACACTTCAAGCGGGTTCTCAGTTGGAGCCGGTGTTTCAGGGGGTGGGCTTGTGATCTGTGCCTCTTCCGCTGCCTGGATTGTGTCTCCACCTAGGTAACCAGAGACGAGCAATAGTAATACGAGCACACCAAGCATTTGACTCAACTTTTCCCACCACAATAAAAACTAGTTGAATAGTGTTTAAACAAGTTTCTATTTCAAACATAGTTCTATGGAAAATGGACTTGGCAAGCCTCGGGCGGGAGTCGGACCCGCGACCTCTTCCTTACCAAGGAAGCGCTCTACCAAGCTGAGCTACCGAGGCAAAAGGAGTTTT
>CBDUVV010000107.1:0-5152 GCA_965370755.1 uncultured archaeon
CTTTAATATGCCAAATGGTATAATGTCAAGGCTATTCACGGAGAGAGGGGGCCTATGGCTAGAGGGAAAAGACCAAGGAACTCAATCGACTAGTGCGTAATATATATAAAATTCTCATGACCCGTGGGATGAGTGGGTGCTATGTATACTTTACAAATAAAGAAGTGGAAGAGTATTTCTTGGAGAGAATGAAAAGCAAGGTGTTGCAAAGTTAATATTAGCAATAAACTGAAACTAGACAAAAGCCAAGCGGAACTGGACTTTGTAGATATTAACTTAAATAGGGACACCCCTTTATTCCTGAACTCACATTGTTATAGTTCCTGATTGCCAGTTATGGTGAAACGAAAAAAGACCACCGTTGTTGAATACACGCTTCTTGGCGCTAAAGTTACTGGCTTTAGCGCTCATGTTGATGCTTCAATTAATCACGAGGTTCGAGACCCGCGTCGTTACGTGGATGACGCAAAAGTATATCAGTTTGACTCCTATCTCGACATCGAAGGTACATCTACATATCCCGATGATCGTGCGGGTGATCCGTATCACATAACTGTTTACGGCTCTGAACCGTATTCTGGTAATTTCTCGTCAACACTGGCTGACTTTCATGTCCGCGATAAAGACGGGTCACCAAAGTACCGTAAAGTTCGGGGCAAGGAAATTCCTGTGTACAATGTGCCTGAGGGAATCGGAAGCCTTGAACGTCAAAAAGGAACCCAAGCCTGGTGTGGCCGGGTTTGGGTGCGATCCCAGACGGTTACCGATATGTTGGTTTTGCTCTCATCACATACATCCCCACTCTTTATTGCCATACATGAGCACAAGATGGGTCGCAATTGCTGGATTGTTGGCTTGACCCTACAGACTACTGATCCTGCCGAGGAATAAGAGATTGCCTTCAGCGATATTGACCTTCCGCCGTTAAATTGATCCACCGTTTACCTCATAAATTTCGTTTTAATCGGGAAATCTTTGAGACATTGTTGGAGGCGCAGGTCCTAATCGAAAGATGGAGAATCGAGTACAATACGGTCAGGCCGCATAGCTCATTGGGCTATCGACCGTCGGCTCCGGAGACCATCAAACCACTGCCGGTTGCTGTTTAGTGTGAAGATAAAGATGGACTGCGAGACGGGGCAGATCAAAGGAAACTATGGCATATAGATATTTGGGTAATAAAGCACGCATCTCGGAATGGATTGCAGATGTCGTCGCTAAGACCCTTCCCAATAACGCAAAGATTGCTGACCCTATGTGCGGAACAGCCACCATGTCCGAAGCCTTTGCTCAAAGAGGCATGATAGTTGTCGCATCTGATGAACTCCGTTTTCCTGTACTACACGCTAAAGCACGACTTCTACATAATAGAAGGTTCAATTTCACTATGGTCGCCCTGTCCTATGAAGATGCGATTAAAAAACTCAATGGGCTGAGCCCAGTAAAAGGATTTTTCTGGAATGAATACAGTGATGAAGGCTCACCTTCAAATGGTGTAAAGCCAAGGAAATATTTCACTGGTTCTAACGCAGCTCATATCGACGCTATTCGTGCTACGATCGCACAGTGGCGGATTGCTAGCCTCTCAGATGCTGCCTCCGACTTGTTGCTTCACGACCTAATTCTTGCTGTAAATGATGTCGCTAACATTGCCGGGACATACGGTTATTATCGATCTTCATGGAATAGATCAAGCCTTAAACCATTGGAATTGAGACCGAGTGAACCAGTTCGCTACCAAGTTCAACACTCTATATTGCAGGGGAAGGTCGAAAAAATAGCTCCCAAGCTCAAAGTGGATGGATGTTACCTCGATCCTCCTTACACTAAACGGCAATACGGCGGAAACTATCATATCTTAGAAACAATTGCCCAAGAGGACGAACCTGTTCCAGCTGGAGAAGGGGGACTTCGCGATTGGTATCCTCAATCTTCGGCGTACTGCTACAAACGACATGTCAGAGGAGCATTCCATGAAACGATCAAACAACTACAGTCTCGTTGGATATTTGTAAGTTATAGTGAGGATGGTCATATACCGCCTGAAGAATTTCTAGAATTGTTAGGTAATTATGGCAGGGTAGAACGATTCGATAATCCAATTGAAAGGTTCAGGAGTAACAGCAACGGCGGAAAGCATGGTGCGGTCCATGAGCATCTATATGTTTTGGAGAAGAAAAATGCAAGGTGATGTAATTATTAAAGAGTTATGGTCCTTGAAACTTAATCCGAGCGACCTCTACAATATAGAGAGGACAATCAATGATAATCCCGATGGTGGAGGGGGCCACACCTACATTCAAGTTCCGAAAGGCCAAGTTGTAAACTTGCTTAGTTTTCTTAAAAAGAAATATCCCCAAAATGGTGTCGCCATTTCACTGTCTGTAGGAAATCAGGCCAATCCAGGTGCGGCCCCTGAACAAGTTGAATTTTGGGCAAAGTCTCTAGGACGTATGCGAATAGCTCAACAGAACCGACACCGACATTCGCGTCTGACCGCTTGGTCTCCTTCTAATAATTTTCCTGTATTGCAGCCGAACCAGACTACAAGTGACGCAAAGGTACTACTTGTTGGTCTCGGTGGTCTGCATATTTATATAGCACGTGGTGACAATGACGCTGTGTGGGCGGGTTACACAACAGGAACTCCATCGGCCGAAGATTCAAAACTGCCATTCGCAAGTATCCTATGGGGTGCAACTCGGGGTGGTTATTGGATCTACGAGGAGAACGAATCATGACTAATCCCCTAGTAAGAAAAGTAGTTTCAGCACTCGCGAAATATAAGAACGTTTTGCTATATGGACCTCCAGGAACTGGAAAAACATGGTTGCTTTCTGAACTAGTGACTTATCTCAAAGAACGTGAACCTGCAGGGGGGCGACCCACCTTGAGGCTGGGTGCCACAACTGGCCAGTTTGGAACAGCGGCTGGTGATGAGGAACTCGACAATCTGCCTCAGGAGCTCGAAATTGAATGGGTGACATTTCACCAAAGTTACTCCTATGAAGAGTTCATTGTTGGTAAACGCCCCAAACCACAAGGTGGTGGGATAGTTTTAGAGCCACACTTTGGCGTTCTCATGAGCATCGCCGTAAAGATTAGTAAAGAAGACGGCCCAGACGGGTGCCTACTAATTATAGATGAGATAAATCGTGCAAATGTAAGTCAGGTTTTTGGTGAGTTTATTACTCTGTTAGATCCAGACTATCGAGCTACTATCGGAGGTGAAACGAACGCAAAAGCACTTAAGATCCGCTTGCCAGGAATCGCCTATGAGGGTGGCGAGTCTGAAGCAATCACCATGCTCCGAGGAGGAGGTACATACAATTTGCCTGAGGACTGGACTTTTCCGGAACATCTATACGTTCTCGCCACAATGAACTCCGTTGACAAGGCGGCCCTTCCTTTGGACTCAGCTTTAACTAGACGATTCTATCGGATTGAAATGGAGCCAAATATAGAACTTTTAGCAGAGCGCCTTGGTGTTGATTTGGAGAATCTTGCAGGTAAGGCAAAAGCTATACGCGGAGGAGATGAAGCGATTGGAAATCTAACAGTTCAAGAAACCACTGTGCTTCTCCTCGATCGCCTTAACATATTGATTGCAACAGATATGGGCGAAGACTTTGAGCTTGGACATACTCTGGTCTGGAGTGTCATCTCTGCAAGCGAGGAGAAAAAGTGGGCAGTGCTCATCAGCACTTGGGATCACGTACTTTTACCTCAACTTTTGGAAAGGTATGCTGGCCGAAGCGACGCACTTCGAGAGCTACTTAAGGTAGCCCCTGCGTCTGAAACTAGAGAGGCTTTCAGCGACCGCATCCAGATTGGTGGGACTATTGGTACCACAGAAGTGCCTTTAAAGCTTAATCCTCTTAGTCGTTTATCTGAGTCAAACGCTACGAATATTCTTCGCCAACTCGCCATTTAAACATGGAAGTCATTGAATATGGCCCCCCTGTTACCTTGGAGATAGGGCAATCTGAGGCCAAAGCAATAACTGAGTCAAGCGTATTGTGGCGACGAAGACTGAAACTTAAAAAACAGCCATTTAGGTTAAGACAATTGACTCATGACAAATTTAGCTTTGAAGCACAAGGAGTGGCTGGCTTTATTAGGGCTGGAAATATTACGCTAGAGATAGCTCCAAAATTTCTTAATCCTGATGCAGCTGGGCCTAACTGGCGATCAGCTATGTGGAGATTCCTAGCGTATGGGCGGGGGGTCGAGGCACTCTCTCAAACAAGCGGTCGCCTTGGAGTAGAGGAAGGTATCGCAGACGTATTAGCCGATATATTCCTTACGTCGCTAAAGGGAGCATCAACCCGTGGATATCCTCTGGGTTACAAGTCACGTCGGCTTGACTCATCATTTTTTAGTGGGCGCCTTGACCCAAAGAGTTACTCAAGACTACTTCCAGTCACGGGTAAGATTGGAATTGTAACTAATAAACTTACTAGCAACATCCCAACTAATCGCCTGCTTAAATGGGCCGGACATGAATTGTCGAGAACAGTAGAGTCCCCGGGCCGACGCAAGCGGCTTAATATATGGGCGACAGAATTACCAAAAGTATCAGTAATACCGCCGAGAATCGAACAGGTTCCATCACCAAGTCATCAATTTCCACATTTGGTTCACGCGGTAGAAATTGCGAAGATACTATATGATGATCGAGAAATAGGCTATGTGAACGGAGATATTAACTTGCCTGGTTTTCTGTGGGACTCAGATGATCTATTCGAACGCGCAACCCGACGTCTACTCTCAGAGGCAGCTCGTCCCCTCGGGTTCAATGTCTCAAAACGCAGCCATACGCTCGCTAAAACAACTAGTACAGGTCAAGAAACCTCAACTATTACTACACCAGATATTGACGTCTGGCGTGGCGAGCAATCTGTTTTTATAGCGGACTCAAAGTACAAGAACCTTGGTCGTAATCCTTCAAATGAAGATTTTTATCAGGTATTAGCTGCTGGGCGAGTGAGAGCCGTGTCAACAGTTGCTCTAATCTACCCTGCCATAGGTATCGGGTTAACGGCCCGAACCTTCAAGCCACAAGGTGGTGGTAACCCGTTAAGAGTTATTGTTATAACTATTGGCTTAGAATCATTCGCTTCACGACTCCAGATCCGTCTGCTTAGGAATG
>CBDUVV010000108.1:0-5079 GCA_965370755.1 uncultured archaeon
AAATTGGGAGGGGCTTGAAGGACAAAGAGGCCATCAACGTCAGGGGCCGTCCAGTGATACCAGGCCTTGTGGATGTCCACGTACACATGCGAGACTTCAATCAGAGGTACAAAGAGGATTTCATGACCGGGAGCAGGGCAGCCATCGCTGGTGGCGTCACGACGTATTTGGACATGCCCAACACCGTGCCACCGGTCGTGGACGAGAAGTCCTACAAAAAGAGAATAGACGAAGCCCAAGGCAAGTCCCTCGCCGACTATGGGATAAACTTCGGCATTACAAAGGATAACTTGGGGGAAATCGGGAAGGTTGATCCGGCTGCTTACAAGGTTTACTTGGATAACACGTTGGGGGAGATATCCATGGATACCCTTGAGCTGGCGATGCAAAAATGCAAGCGGACCATCGCTTTCCACGCAGAGGATGGAGAAATCATCCCGAAGGACGTCATACCCGAAGAGTTCATCGAATATGCCTGGATTCGTGGACCGGAGGTGGAGCTTTCGGGAGTGAAAAAAGTTGCATCTCTAGCAAGGGAACTTGAGAAGAAAGTACACTTATGCCACATCTCTCTGGCCGATTCCCTGGAATATCTAAACGAATACACAACTTGCGAGTTAACCCCCCATCACCTGTTCCTGAACGAAAGACACCTAAAGGAATTGGAGGGCTTCGCCAAGACTAACCCGCCCCTCAGAAAGGAGAAGGACAATACGGCACTTCTTGTGGCTCTGAAAGATGGCAGGATAGATGTCGTGGCTAGCGACCATGCCCCTCATACAACATCTGAGAAGGAAGGAGGCCCAGCCGAGGCGCCACCCGGCCTTTCCAATTTGGAGGTGACGCTGCGTCTATTGCTAAATCTCGTAAACAAGGGCGTGATAACCTTGAACAGACTCGTGGAGGTGGCTTGCGAAAACCCGGCCAAGATTTTTTCCTTGAAAAAAGGAGTCATAAAAGAAGGGATGGACGCCGATCTAGTGGTATTGAATATGAAAGAAAAAGGCAGGATAGAGGGCGACGAGTTTTACTCCAAGGCGAAGTACACCCCCTTCGAGGGCTGGCGCGTCATGGGGGGTATGGATATGGCTTTACTCAGGGGAAAAGTGGTTTTTGAAGATGGAGAAGTTGTGGCCAAACGGGGATATGGGAAAAAGGTTGAAATAGCGGATTAGTGTCGGATTTCCTGTGGATGCGTCTTCGTCCTTCGGATGCTTCGAATCCCTGTCTTCAGGGCCTCGTAGGTGGCGATTATCATTACCGGCACGAGCACGTTGTCCCTGGATAGGGTCGGAAGCCCCGCCATCATGGTTATTATCAAACCGCCGACGAGGATGATCTCCAGGATGATGACGACCATGCCCACCCGCATGAAGACGTGGAATCTTTCTTGGTAGTCTTCCCCTCTAATGAGAATATATGAGAATCCGTTTAGGAGGGCGAGCAGGACGATGAAGTTCATGAAGTCAGCGGACCCGCTGATGAGCAGAGCCATGGCTACACCCGCCGTTATGGTCAAGCCGAGAAGGGCGTATCCGATGAAGCAGCCTATTAGGTTTCCGTCCTTGCGTTTCCTATATTTCAAAGTCAGTGTTCCACCTACTAAATATTAGTTCTCTAACGGGCCTTTAAACCTTTTGGGTTACATTTTTGTGCTTCCCGAAAGAATCAATTGGGTATGGTAAAATTCGAGTACTCCCTGATAAATGTTGAAGCGATGCGATCCAAGGGGATGATAGCCCAGGAAGGCCTGCTGAACAAGCAGGGAAGGGACGGTTGGGAATTAGCTGGGATAGATGGGCATCTCTACATCTTCAAAAGGAAGATAGAATGAAAAGAATCC
The DNA here is from genome assembly GCA_965370755.1 of uncultured archaeon. GTDB lineage: Archaea > Hydrothermarchaeota > Hydrothermarchaeia > Hydrothermarchaeales > JAZGAD01 > CBDUVV01. The sequence goes on from CBDUVV010000108.1 coordinate 1,844, forward strand.
CCTCCGCCTTTTGCTAATCCCTGTAAAACGAGGTCGTCCTCAGACCGAGGAGCGCTTGCGAGCCAGCTTAACGTCGGCCGCCTTCACCGTCTTTCTGCCCGCGTGTCTGGCGTATTCGCCGGCCTCACGGGATAAAGTGGCTCCGATCTCCTCTAACACGGAGGCCATCTCTGAGGCTGCATCATTTCCCACCCGCAAACCGGTTGCGTCCCTAATAATCCTATCAGCTGCTGCTAATGGTACATCACCCATAATACATCACCACACCTAACTTTTAATATTGAAATATAAAGCTTTCGGGTTAAAATTCAGCCGATTTTTAAAGTTGCAACCAATTTTTCCGTTGGGACGATATTTAAATCAAATCCTAGTCTTTTCGGGTCTATGCCGAGGGCGAGTCCAATGAGTTGCGTGAAATAAACCACAGGCATGGATATTTTCTCGTTAAAGGCCTTTTCCACGTCCATTTGCTTCGAATCGAGGATCATGTTGCACTGCGGGCAAGGGGTGGAGATACAGTCGCCGCCTAGGGCTTTAGCCTCGCTGAGCAAATCGTAGGACAGCTTCTGCATGACCTCTGCGTTTGTGAGTATTATGGTACCTCCACAGCACTTCGTCTTCATGTCCCAGGGTACAACTTCAGCGCCGACGGCCTCAAGAAGCTTGTCCATTGAAGTGGGGTTCTCAACGCTGTCGAAGGCCTCCTTTCTGGGGGGCCTCAATGCAAAGCAGCCGTAGTAAGGGATGACCTTGATCCCTTCGAGGGGCCTTACCACCTTCTCGGCTATGCGCTCCGGGCCAATGTCATTTGCGAGGACATCTAGGATATGTCTCACCTGAGAAGTGCCCTTATATTCCAGGCCCGTTCCATCGAGAGCCCGGTTTATTTGGGCCTTCAGCTTAGGGTCATCTTCGGTATACTCGTTGACCTTCCAGAGGTTGTAGTAGCAGACTGGACAGGGAGTAGTTATATCCAGCCCCTCCTTTTCGGCCAAAGCGAGGTCCCGCGCAGGCAGAGCAAATGATAATAGATGATCTATGTTGTACACGGCCGAGGCGCCGCAGCAGCTCCAGTCCTCAAGCTCCACGAGCTCCACGCCCAGGGCATCAAATACCTCCCGCGTTGATATATCATATTCTTTTGCTGAGACCGGGAGAATGCATCCGGGATAGTATCCGTATTTCAATGCTGCTCCTCCATCTCGATCTTACGAACGTTCTCATAGATTTTGTTCCATTGATCGATGGCCTTAATCTTCGGCGGCATGGCCTCTATCTTGCCCTTCTTGTAGAGCTCCATAGCTAGAGGCACGTCCTTCATTAGGCTTTTCATGGCACCAATCACGGAGTCCATAGCTATGCCCGGATCGAACACCTCGCCCCAGACGAATTTTGTGGGCCCCGACCAGAATTCGGTCCTAAGGGCGAACTTGAGCATGAGCATGGCCTCAAAGACCCTACCGTTCTCCTCTATGATCTCCGCGAAGGATTTGTAAAAGGCCGGACCTTTTGGGTTGGCTGGGGCTGTGCCCTCTTTGATTGCGATGGATTTTATTGCTCCCATAACATGGGATATCTCAACTCCCCTCGGGCATCTCGTGGTGCAGGTATGGCAGGCGGCACAGACCCAAATGGTGTTGCTCTCAAGCACCTCTTTGCGCATGCCCAGCTCAACCATCCTCAAAAGCTGCCTCGGGGTGTAATCCATGGCGTAGGCTACGGGGCACCCACCGCTGCAAGTACCGCATTCAAAACATACCTGGGCGTTCTTGCCCCCGGCTTCGATAACCTCATTGATAAAGTTAGGATCACATTCCTTCAATCTTACCTGGTCCAAGGATTGCTCCTCCTTTTTGGACAAAATGAGAATATTTGTCATGATAAATACTTATTGAAATTGGCTTCACATCCAAAATAATAAATACCATCTTGGCTAAAAGGGTGATATCCTATGATTAAAGCTTATAACGTGATGTCTAAGGGTGTGGTGTCCGTCTTAGCTTCGACACCCATCCAAGAAGCCGCAAACAAGATGCTCGAAAAGAAGGTGAGCAGCCTTGTCGTTGAAAAGGGTGGGAAGAACGTCGGTATCGTAACTGACAGGGATTTTGTAAAGCTCATAGCCCAGAACGGGAAAAAAAAGGACGTTGGAAGTGTGATGTCGTCCCCCATCGTAAAGGTGTCCTTCGACACCGAATTGTCCGATGTTTTGAACATCCTGTCGGAGAATCGTATAAAGCACATTATAGTGGAGGAGAACAACAAGCCCATAGGAATAATAACCCTCAGGGACATCCTGTCGAGCGCGCCTGAATTTATTCTAAGCTACGTGATGGAGAAGCTCACGGACTTCGACATGCCCAGCTTCAGATAGCATCGCTGTCGTAGGAACTTATTATTTTTCGCTTTTGTGCTAAGCGGTATCCGACGATTACCTGGGCATCTCCACTGAGTTCTCTGTCCAGTTCTTCGTCTCCAGTATCCACCATTAAAATCGGTGTTTCTTTGAGCTTGTGGGGTGTGGAGAGGATAATGATATTGTCTCTTCCGACGGCTCTTATCACCTCCTGACTTATCTGCTGATTTCCCCTTCCAAAAACAAAGCCCTGGGACCCGATGGGGCTAACAACAATTTTCGCCTTCTCTTGTTCTTTAAGTAATCCGAGCAATTCCCGCTCGTTGACATCCACTGCTACCAGCTTGCCATCCTTAAAGACGTCAACACCTAGCAGGGTCCCCTTGAGGCTGGCAAGTTCCAAGACCTTCTTCACGGTGGTTCCAGGGCCAAGAAGATAAAGGGAGCCATCGCGCATGAACTCCAGGGCAAAGGCAGCTATGGCTTCCTTCGCCTCTTCCTCCAGCCCACCATGGAAAAGGGCCTTGCCACTCTGTACGAGCATAGGCTCAAAGGGCGTTAAGGCATAGCCGTAATGCTTGACGCTCAACTCTCCAGACCTGTATTTTTCCTCGTCGGTGTCCATCACCTCGGTTTCCCTTATCCCAGCATCGCCAGCTATAAAGTCAAGGAGAAGTTGGGCTGAGGCCCGGGGATTAACCCCGAAAACGGCGGAGTGCATCTTCACACCTGAAGGAATCCCCAGTATTGGACATTTATCACCCACGATTCTTAGCACGTTCCTAGCGGTGCCGTCGCCCCCACAGAAAAAAATGATATCAGCGCGTCTCTTTAGAAACTCTTCACATCCCCGCTTGGTATCCTCCGCCATCGAAGGTGG
>CBDUVV010000109.1:0-5073 GCA_965370755.1 uncultured archaeon
GATAGTCGGTAAATACACGGATCTGAGGGATTCTTATATCAGCATCGTTGAGGCGCTTAAGCACGCCGGCTTCGCCCTCGACGCTAGGGTAGAACCCCTTTGGGTCGAATCCTTAGACCTAGAGGATGACCCATCTCGATTGAAGGTCTTGGACGACGCCCACGGGATTCTCGTACCAGGGGGCTTTGGTAAGCGTGGCTCTGAGGGCAAGATTCAGGCAATTCGCTATGCGAGAGAAAACGACGTGCCTTATCTTGGCATATGCTTCGGCTTCCAGCTCGCCGTAGTTGAGTTCGCGAGGGATGTTTTGGGCCTGAAGGATGCCAACAGCTCTGAGATGGATCCAGATACTAAAAATCCCGTGATCGACATTTTGCCGGAGCAAAAGGAGATAAAGCAAATGGGGGGCACCATGCGGCTTGGGGAGATACCCCTTGAAATCAAGGATGGTTCCCTGGCCTATAAGATATATGAGAAATCTGAAGTGGGGGAAAGACACAGGCACCGCTACGAGGTCAACCCTGAGTACTTCGAGATGTTCACGAAGAATGGATTACGATTCTCAGCTAAGAGCGATGAAGATAGGCGAATGGAGATATTGGAACTTCCAGCCCACTCTCATTTCCTTGCGACTCAATTCCATCCTGAGTTCAAGTCTAGGCCCCTCAGGCCGGCACCAATTTTCAAGGCGTTCGTTGAGGCTGCCTTAGAGCGCAGGGAGAAAGAGGATGTTCCCTCTGAGAAGATGAGAGAAGTCTCAAAATAGGCTTCGGTTCGACCAGGATATAGAACCCTTCGGAAATCTTTTATCCTCCCAGCGACATAGATAAATTGGGATAACGGAGGTTGGGTGGAAATTTCACTGACTGTCATAATAGCTCTAGCATTCGGCGTTAGCGCTGCTGTTTACCTGATGGGGACACATGCGCTTTACATTGTCCTGGCATCGGTTTTCGCCGCTATAGTCACCGAAGCCGCGATACAAAGATTCAGAAATAGGGCTATCACCGTATCAGATGGTTCAGCTGCTGTAACGGGCGTAATACTCGCCTTACTTTTGCCACAAACGGTGCCCCTCTGGGTCCCCATGGCCGGCGCGGTGTTCGCGATAGCCATAGTAAAACAAGCCTTCGGAGGTCAAGGACACAACATCTTTAATCCCGCAGTGGGAGGCTGGATTTTCCTCACCATGTCCTGGAGCATGTATATGGTTTCATCGCCCCCTTCATCTCCGGCTTTCTTCCTAAACCCAGACGCCATAAAACTTGCAGACGCATCAAGCGCAGCCCTTATCCTCGGAGGGATCTATCTTATTGCAAAACGAAGTGCCGACTGGCAAGGCCCCGTAGGATTCATCTTCACGACCTTCTTAGTATCAATGTTCTATGGGCAGACCTATTACTCGTCGGGTCTATTCGCCCTCTTCACTTTTTTCATAATCACCGACCCTGTGACCACTTCCTCTACAAGGAAAGGAAAGCTTCTTTTCGGCGTTGGATGCGGCTTTCTCACGGCTTTATACAGCTTTTACGGCAGCTACGAGGAGGGCCTGGGCCTCTCCGTTCTACTAATGAACTCAATTACACCGTGGATAGACAGACTCACAAAAACAACGGAGGATGTACCCAGTGATTAAAAGCGTGCTAAAGCTCCTGGCAATAACGGGGTTATCCATATTTATCCTGATGAGTTACCACGCCGTTGCAGAATTTTTCGGCGTCTCAGAAGAAGAACAAACCCTTGGAATTCTAGGAGAAATCATTCCCCAGTCAGTGGAGATTACGCCAGTGGTTGGAGAGGATGGCCAGCCCGTTTACTACGAGGCCTTCGACACTCAAGGAATGCTGGTGGGTTACGGCTTCGTTGCCGAATTCCGGGGTATGTGGGGGGAAATTAGGGTTGGAGGTGGATTGGATTTAGATTACCATTTGACGGGTATCAAGGTTATTAAACACAGCGAGACCCCGGGATTAGGTTCCAGGATAAAATCGGAATGGTTCCTTGAGCAGTTCGTTGGTCTTGAAGCTCACGAAGTAAAAATCGTAAAACTCGGAGGAAAGATCGACGCGATTACAGGTGCAACCGTATCCTCAAGAGCGGTTACAACGGGGATTCGAACCGAAATGGAACGAGTCATATCAGAATTGGGGGCCGGGATGTGAGGACCACTTTTGGGGAGTTTCAAAAGGGATTACACTCCAGACATCCGGTGTTCAGGATGCTCCTAGGCTTGTGCACGACCCTTGCGGTGAGCACCAGAGTCGAAAATGCCATTGCCATGAGCCTCGCCACAATTTTTGTCCTCACCGCCTCGAACTTTGTAATCTCGATTTTGGCCTGGCAAATTCCCAAGGAAGTGAGAATACCTGCCTATCTGGTGATAATCGCGACCTTTGTTACCTTAGTTGAGATAACCCTCGAGAGTTTTTACCCGGCGATGCACAGGGCCCTAGGCATATACCTCCCCCTCATTACAGTGAATTGTATAGTCCTAGCTAGGGTAGAGGCATTCGCCTCTAAACACGCGGCGTTATCCTCTGCTGCTGATGGATTTGGGATGGGCATCGGATACGCATGGGGAATTATGATGATCTCCATAATCAGGGAGCTCTTCGGCACCGGCAAGATCGTTTTGGGTAACTTTTATCTTGGTATCGGCATACCGCCCATGGAACTCCTCGTTTTGCCCCCGGGGGGTTTCTTAGTTATTGGTTTGATATTAGGGGTTTTGACTTATTGGAGGAAGCACACGCATGGCTGAACTACTAAGCATCTTCCTTAAAGGCATGTTCACAAACAATATCGTCTTAGTAATGTTCCTAGGTCTCTGCTCGTTTCTAGGAGTATCTAAAAGGACCAAAGCGGCACTAGGGATGTCAGTTGCAGTGACATCCATCATGACCCTCTCCACTCCTATAACTTGGGTGATTTTCCATTACCTACTGAAGCCCTTGAAAATAGAATACCTGTGGATCGTGTTATTCATCCTGGTAATCGCCTCCTTTGTTCAAATCACCGAGGCCATCATTAAGAAGAAAAGCCCGACCCTATTCAATAGCCTCGGGATATACTTGCCCCTCGTAGCTTCGAACTGTGCCATACTGGGAGTTGCCCTTCTCGATATTTCAGGGGGTTACAATATTGTGGAGAGTACAGTCTTCGGATTTAGCGGAGGGCTCGGTTACTCCATGGTCCTCCTTATCATGACCGGTATCAGAGAGCGATTGGATGAGGCGGACGTTCCAGAGTCCCTTAGAGGGGCTCCCATAGCGTTCATAGTTGCTGCCATTCTTTCCATGGCATTCATGCACTATTTTGGGGTCTTTGTGTTTTGAGGAGGAAAAAAGATGATCGTCACTAGGAGGAACTTCATAAAAGGGGCAGCCGCCTTCCTTCTTGCCGCCAGGGGTAAAGACCTCTTCGAATTGAAGAATTATGCTGAAGAAACCATAGACATTATGGGGACCCAGGCCCGGATATCTGTGCTTCACAGCGACATCCAGCAATCACGGATGGCAATGGCAGCGGCCTTTGAAGAACTCCGAAGGATAGACAAGCTCATGAGTACCTTCAAGCCGAGTAGCGAAATTTCCAGGCTCAATAAGGCTGGATTTTTTTACGATGCGAGCGAGGAGACGATCCGCGCTATAAATAAAGCGAATTACTACTCTACGCTCACCGATGGCGCCTTCGACATTTCAATTCAGTCCCTAATAGAATCTGGTGAAACCAAGAATGTCGATTACAATGAGATACGGGTTAGCGGCAGAGACGTCATGCTGAAACCAGGAATGCGGATAACCCTAGGCGGGATAGGGATAGGCTATGCGGTAGATCGAGCCACAGCGATCCTAAGACAATTCGGCATCGAACACGCCCTTATGAACATAGGAGGTGACATAAAGGCCCTCGGTGGAAAGGGAGAATATGTTGCCTGGAAGGTCGGGATAAAAGACCCCGTCCGCAGAGGGAGATATTTGTCGGTCATGGATGTCAAGGACAACGCCGTCGCCACGAGCGGGAACTATGAAAGGCGGCATATATTGAACCCCGAAACCGGGACGCTCCCAGATGGTCTGAAAAGCGTGACCGTGATGACCAAGGAATGCATAGATGCGGACGCCCTCTCGACAGCGATTTTCGTTCTCGGTCAACAAAAGGGGTTAGATCTTATTAGGAAGATAGGCGCAGAATGCGTTCTCGTGACTGAGGACAGCGTTCTGTTGACCAAGGATTCGAGGATTCAAAGGCTGCATTATAAGGCCTGACGCATTAAAAGCCGCAAATGTTCACCGGACGAGTTTAAAGTAGATACAGGGATTCCGAAAGGGTTTTTAAACCGCGATATAGATACGGTGATTGGTGCTGAATTAATCATGTTCTACCCGAAGCAGTTCATAGATGAATCACTTGAAGAAATCAAGACGCAGATTGGTGATGGCACTGCCATAATCGCCCTGTCTGGAGGAGTGGACAGCTCCGTGGCTGCTGCCCTCGTGCACAAGGCTATCGGTACGCATTTGGTCTCGGTTTTCGTCGACCACGGCTTCATGAGGAAGGGGGAGAAGGATAGTGTCAAAAAGATATTTCAAGAAGACCTTGGGATGAATCTCGTCGTTGTAGATGCCCAAGATAGATTCTTCTCAGCTCTTAAAGGGGTTGTTGAGCCCGAAAAGAAGAGGAAGATAATAGGGGAGCTTTTCATCAGGGTATTCGAGGAGGAGGCCGAAAAGGAGAAAGCTGCGTACTTGGTTCAGGGCACCATCGCCCCTGACTGGATAGAGAGCATGGGGGGTATTAAGAGCCACCACAACGTGGCTGGCTTACCTTCCGTCATGCAACTTAAATTGGTGGAACCACTTCGCGACCTATACAAAGACGAGGTCAGAAAGGTTGCCAGAGAACTCGACCTGCCGCCAATCATTTCTGAGAGGATGCCCTTTCCTGGACCAGGTTTGGCGGTGCGCGTCTTGGGAGATTTAACCAAAGAAAAGGTGGACATAGTAAGGGCGGCTTGCGCGGTAGTCGAGGAGGAAATCGAGAGGGCTGGCCTCAAGCCTTGGCAGGCACTGG
>CBDUVV010000110.1:0-5073 GCA_965370755.1 uncultured archaeon
GGTTGACGTCTTCGATCCCTCTCAACCGACGGGAATGCAGTGGTCAAACCTTCCAAGAGATAGGGATGGGACCTAGCCCGGATTTGAACCAATTCTAAGAGGGTACCATCGTAGATTGCCTGTCGAACGGTCTTGATCTCTTGGAGGGTTATGAGAAGATTGTGTCTCTCCAGGAGGAGTTCCTTTTCGCCAGAATCCATCACTTCTGCCGGTGTGTGGCTGGTGCATACCTCACACGAGCAAGGGAACTCCGCCATCTCGGAGAGTCTCAGTGTGCCGGTTGGTGTTATGTACCTCCCATCCTTAGCGTAAAGGGCATAGGCAGCTGAATCGAACAAGTCACAGCCCAGCGCTACCGCGAAGGCAAATACCATGGGATGGCCGCAGCCGAAGAGATGTACGGGTTTCTCTACTGGCAAGTTCATCTTCGAATGTATTATGACCCGCGCCAGATCTGCGAACCTGTAGTCCCTCATAAGTGGCACAACACCGCCTATGGGATAGAGCTCAAAATCCATCTTCCCCATCTCTTTTGCGGACTTCTCCCTTAGGTCGGGGAAAGTCGCGCCTTGCACTGTGCCGGCTAAAGGGATTTTTTCTCTTACACGCAGTGATTCCTCGGCCCTTCGAAGGGTCTCCTCTAAATCTTGCTCCGCCTTCTCCCTCGCAACATCTGGAGGCGTGGGTATGTCCAGGATAACACCCATGTCGCTGCCTATTGCCTCTTGGAATTCTATTATCTCCTTTGGCTCGACCTTGACCTTGCCGTAGCTATATAGCTGATATGATCCCGAATCGGTCATGATAAAGCCGTGGAAATCAAGGAAGTCATGTAACCCGAGTTCAAGGGCCTGTTTCTTCAATTCCTCATTATTGTAGATAATATATGAGTTCGTGATTATCCCCTCGAATCCCATGGCCGAAATCTCGTTTGGAGGAATCTTCATTCGTCTGGGATTCACCACAGGCAATATGTTCGGCGTCCTCAGGGACTTGCCGTTCTCCAGCTCAATGATGCCAACTCTGCCCATGGCGTCCCTGTGCTTCAGCTCGAACATAGTGCGTCTCCTATATGAGGAATTGTAATAAATGTTGCGCGATGGCACGCTCACAGCGAGAGCGAAGCTTTTTTACTATGCCATAAAAATCAACTACACATGCGCGTAGCAATGTACTACAACAACCAAGACGTCCGTTTAGAGGAAATGCCAAAGCCTACAATTGGCTCAGGTGAAATATTGCTTAAGACCATGGCAAGCGGCGTCTGCGGCAGCGACGTAATGGAGTGGTACAGGGTAAAAAAGGCACCCCTGGTGCTGGGCCATGAGGTCACTGGCGAGATAGTGGAAGTGGGCGATGGTGTGAAGGGATACAAAACGGGCGATAGAATCTTTGCCTCCCACCATGTGCCCTGCAATAAATGTCATTACTGCTTAAACGACCATCACACCTCTTGTGAAACATTGCACACGACGAATTTCATCCCGGGGGGCTTTGCAGAATACATTCGCGTCCCAAAGATAAACGTCGAAAACGGTATGTACCTTCTGCCGGAAAACGTGTCCTATGATGTTGGTAGTCTCATCGAGCCTTTAGCCTGTGTGGTGCGAGGGCAGAGGCTGGCTGGTATGAAGCATGGTCTTACTGTGCTCATCTTGGGAAGTGGTATCTCTGGATTGCTCCACGTGAAACTGGCGAAGTCAAAAGGAGCCAAGCGCGTGATCGCCACAGACGTAAACGATTACCGCCTTGATGCCGCCAAGCGATTTGGAGCTCATGCTATCATAAATGCTGAAAAAGACGTACCAACTCGCCTTAAAGAGGCCAACGATGGTAGGCTTGCCGACCTTGTTGTGGTCTGCACAGGGGCAACTTCCGCCTTTCATCAGGCATTGGAGTCAGTAGACCGGGGTGGGACCATATTGTTCTTCGCTCCTCCGACTTCCGGGGTCAACATCCCTGTTCCGGTAAACGAGTTCTGGAGAAATGAGATAACGCTTCTGACATCCTATGGCGCCGCGCCAAAAGATCTTGAGAAAGCCCACGAGATGATCCGAGATGGCAAGATAAAAGTAGATGACATAATAACTCACAGGTTACCATTGGAAGAAACGGGTCTTGGTTTCAAGTTGGTGGCAGAGGCAGGGGAATCCCTGAAGGTTATAATAAAACCCCATGGATGAATCAATCGCCTCTAATCTTTTTTTCGAGTTCATACTGCCTTAAGGACAATGTCACATCGCCCCTCGTCTTTTCCACAAGAATCCTGGCCATGTCCTGCTTTCTTCTTATGGGGAGAAGCGCTGTGGGGTAGTCGAAGGCCATGATTCTGTGGTAGATGTCGTCCATGAGGTCTAAGAAGTACTCGAGGTCATCCAGCTCCCCTTTCCTTATGGAGTCGAGGATATACCTTCTGATCTCGCCTACGGCATCCGCCAAACCCAACACGTAAGCCGCCGATGGCACGCCCAGATCCGCAGGGGACGGTGGGGCCTCCTTGCGCAGGAACGCCATGGCGGTCGCTGTCTCCGCATATTCCAGAAGCGCTTCCTGAGCAAAGCTGAAGGACATATCTGAATCGTTCATAGAGTACACAATCTCCTTCGCCTTTTTGAAAAATCTTGTTGCCTCCTGATAATCCTCCCGGTGCACCTCCCTTATCGCCCTTGTTGAGCTTCTTCTGATCTCTCGACAAAGGGCGTATGTCTTCTCCCTTTGTTTATCCTTCTCGTCCATCTCGTCCCTGATGTCGTCAAGTATATCGTCTAGGCTCATTTCGTTTCCTCTACGTAGCTCAGGAAGTCGTCCAAGAACTTTAAGTTTTCCTTGCTGTTAACAGCATTTATGTGGACGCTAAGTCTAAAAACTCCCTTCGTCCTCTTGTAATCTAGCTTTGCCTTCCATAGCCCAGGGTTAAAGCCGTACCATGTGTATTCGTGGACAGGGTATGGGAGGATGGCGTTTTCGGTATCCATGTAGTAGTAATAATAAACGTACTGAAACTTCTCCCGTAGCACTTGCGCCGCCTCTTGTGATGCAAGCCATCCAGGTGGGGCAAAAACGGTGTCGATATTAAGGCCCGCTGCACCGAATTCGGCTAGGGCTGAGTCTATCAATTCGTCGGCTTTCACATCTTCAGTCATGAACTCTCTGCTCCTAGTTGGATCCGGATGCTTATAGCCATGGACCCCTATAGTGTAGCCTTTTTTCTCAAGTTCATCCAATATCTGAGTGAACTCGGGGTGGTTCCTCAAGGGATTGTTGCCTGCGTGGTTCGGTATTACCAGTATCACAGCTCGCTCGTATGCATTTGAGTGCCCATCAAGAACTTCGACGACCTCCAAAAGAGGTTCAGCTCCATAAACCGGAGAAACATCGTGGATTTCGACCCACACTTCTTTTTGGCCATTGCGCTCTTCAATTGGAAGTTCGGTCCTGCTACTATGCATGTTGATAGCTACCCATGAGAACGCCCCCCAGGATTCGAGAATGAAACCTGTGATTAAGAGGAGTAGAAAGACGAGCAGCGCGTATTTCATGGACCGAACATTGATGGGAGCCATATCAGCACCTACGATTTTGACAGCAATACCACCTTGCTGTCCTTCGAGGCATCTTTTATCGAGTAGCCGGTTTCCTCAGCGAGGATTCTTGAAAAATCGTTTACCTCTTGGAAGGTTGGCATGTCGTCGCGCAAAAGCCTCTTCCTTGAGTAGCCCACATGCACGTAACCCTTCGGCTCCACATAGTCGGGCTCACAAGCAGAGATGAGCTTTGAGAACTTCTCCGGATGCTCCAAGTTATATCCCCTAACAAGGGTAATTCGGGCAACGGTCTTGCAACGTTTGTCCTTCATTATTTCCAAGCTCGTCATGAGCCTCGACCAGCCGTCCTTGATCCTGGGGACGTTGACCCTTCTGTAGAGGTCCTCGTCGTAGGCGATCAGTGAAAGGTAGAGTTGGGTCGGCTCCGCATCCTCCATCTTCCCTGGATTCATACCATTGGTGACCAAGAAGGTTGTCATATCTCGACTGTGGAACTCCCCGATTAGCTCAGTTATATGCGGATAGTTCGTGGGCTCCCCTGCAAGGGATATGGCAGCGTGCTTTGGTTCATAAGCCTCCTTCATGTCACCTCGGCTAACCCTCTCCTCGCCCCAGTAACCGCTCAGAAGCTTCCTCTGTCCTTCGATGACTCCATCGACTATGGTGGAGGGCTCGTCCAAGGGCACATCTATGACTTCGCCCAATGTATGCTCTACTGGTCTCCAGCAGAAGACGCAACTGTGCTGACACCACGATACGCTAGGAGTCATCTGGACGCAGCGGTGGCTGGCTATGCCGTAGAACTTTGACTTGTAGCAGGACCGCCCCCTGAGAAGGCTTTCTTTGGCCCAATGGCAGACCTTGACCGAGGAATGGTTCCCCACCATCCTATAACCCTGTTTCCCCAGGAGCTTTTGCTCTTCCATCATCTCCAAATTGGGATTATTAACCATATCTTATTTATTGGGACTGCTATTGTTGATATCATGTTGGATGAGACCTTCAGGGCATCGAAGAAGGCGCTTCTAATAGGCATAGGCGGAGGAGGCGACATTTTAGGATGCATACCGACCGCCAATTATCTGAGGTTCCTCGGGGTGGAGAGCGTCCTCGGGGGGCTCACGTGGGAGAGGAAATTGGTAGACCCAAAGCCCGGGCCCCGCATGATGGAGGAGATTCAGAATATAAGGCTCCTGTCCGATACTGTGGGGCTGGCATCGACATCCACAAGCGCGGGGGATGTGAGGTTCACGGAGTCCATAGTTGCTGAGGAACTCGGCGAGGGAACAATCCTGGTGGACATCAACAAAGGCGTTTTGGGGACGTATAAAGGTTTAATCGAGGCTATTGAGAAGTTTGACATTGACCTTGTAGTCGGAATTGATGTAGGAGGTGACTCTTTAGCGAGAGGGGACGAGAAGGGGATAAGGAGTCCTTTAGCGGATTCTACCATGCTCTGCGTCTTGAAAAGACTTGCAGAAAATGTCCCGACGTTCATGGGAGTTTTAGGCTATGGATGCGACGGTGA
>CBDUVV010000111.1:0-5072 GCA_965370755.1 uncultured archaeon
GGACCCGGGAGTTCATTCTTGCCAGCAAGGCATTGGGCGCTAGTGATGCTCGTATAATCTACCGCCATCTCATACCTAATGTCATGAGCACGTTAATCGTAATAGCCACCCTCTCCATACCTGGCGTAATATTGGCAGAGGCGGCCTTAAGCTTCATTGGACTTGGTGACCCCTCTGTTGCCAGTTGGGGGAGGATACTAAACGCTGGGCAAGATAACCTCGATATCACTTGGTGGGTGGCGGTGGAGCCAGGCATAATGCTCTTCCTCACGGTACTATCCTTCAACTTTCTGGGGGACGGCCTAAGGGACGCCTTCGACCCGAGGAGTGACCTCTAGGAGGGCTGAGAATTGAACATATTGGAAGTTAGGGACCTGAAAACCTATTTCTTCTCCCGCAGGGGCGTCGTAAAAGCCGTGGATGGAATTACTTTCGATCTTAAGAAGGGTGAAGTGCTCTGTCTCGTGGGTGAGAGCGGCTCAGGCAAGACCGTTTCAGCCTTATCGATATTGGGACTTGTAGATCAACCGGGGAGAATCATTGAAGGTGAGGTGCTACTTGATGGCGAAAACATGAGGGAGTATTCAGAGGAGAAGCTACGCCGCATTCGAGGGAAGAGGATAGCCATGATATTTCAGGACCCGTTTGAATCCCTAAATCCAGTTTTTACGATAGGGGACCAGATAACCGAGCCTATGAGGCTCCACCTTGGCTTATCGGATACAGAAGCGAAAGATAAAGCCCGGGATCTAATGGAACGGGTTGGAATTTCATCAGCGGAAGAAAAGCTGAAGAGCTATCCCCATGAGTTCAGCGGTGGGATGAACCAGCGGGCGATGATAGCCATGGCCCTCAGCTGCGACCCATACATATTGATAGCCGATGAACCCACTTCTGCCCTCGATGTTACTACACAGTCCCAGTTTCTGGAGCTGCTCATGGGCATTAAGAGGGAGAAAAAAACGTCCATGATATTCATAACCCATGACATGGGCATAGTGGCCGAGATCGCCGATCGGATAGTTGTTATGTATGCTGGAAAGGTCATGGAACGAGGGACGGTTTGGCAGATTTTCGATAACCCGCGGCATCCGTACACCATTGGCCTAATGAACTGTCTACCTGATGTGATGGGATATAGTGGAAAGAAACTTACCCCTATACCTGGGGTGATACCAAGCTTGGTAAATCCACCCACTGGCTGCGTTTTCCACCCCCGGTGTAGTTTTGCTAAAGATGTTTGTTCAAGCGATGCCCCGCAGGAGACAAAAGTTGAAGAGGGACATTTTTCAGCCTGTCATTTCTGGGACTCTGAAGGAGTAGTCACAGCGTCGGAGGATGTTAGAGTTGAAAAGTGATCTTCTAGAAATTAAGAATCTTAAGAAGTATTACCCCATAACAGAAGGTGTTCTATCAAAGCACGCAGGGGACATCAAAGCCGTTGACGGCGTTTCCCTTAGTATCAAAGCCGGAGAGACCCTGGGCCTTGTGGGCGAGTCTGGTTGCGGCAAGACCACCCTTGGAAAGGTTTTGTTGAGGTTGGAAGAACCCACAGACGGCCAAGTACTTTTCAAAGGCGAGGATATCTTCGCGTTTAAGGGAGATGAGTTAAAGCGATATCGCGAGGAGGTTCAGATGATCTTCCAGGACCCCCAAGCATCTCTAGACCCCCGGATGATGGTGGGTGAGTCCATTGGTGAGGCACTCCTCATCCACGGCGTGGCGGACGAGTATGTGCGTTTGAAAAGGGTGAAAGAGCTTTTAGTAGAGGTTGGCCTTGAGCCCGATTATGCATCAAGGTATCCCCACGAGCTCAGCGGGGGGCAGAAACAGAGGATCGGCATTGCAAGGGCCCTCGCTTTGAAACCAAGCCTTATAGTGGCCGACGAGCCCGTAAGCGCCCTCGACATTTCCATACAAGCCCAGATTCTAAACTTGCTTTCGGACCTCCAAAGACAGTACGGATTATCCTATCTCTTCATTGCCCACAATATGGGGGTTATCAAGTATGTATCAGACAAGGTCGCAGTTATGAAGGCCGGCAAGATAGTTGAAGAGGCGTCAGTTGAGGAAATATTTGAGGAAGCGAAGCATCCATATACTAAGTCCCTCCTCGATGCGGTTCCAGTGCCAAATCCCAAATTAAAGAGGCTCTAATTAAACCCCTTTTCCCTTCCCTTGTGCTAAGTTGTCTAGTTAAGCACCGATCACTTCATCAGCGACGAGTTTTGCGGCCTTGTCGAGGTTCTTCTCCCCCATCTTTTTCAGGATTTTAATCCCCTTTTCAACCTCATCAGCTATCGCTTTGGACTCCTTGGCGCCCTCATCTTTTGCCTTTTTTACTATATCCTCACCCTTTTTAGCGGCCTTGGCTTTGGCGTCTTCAACCTTCTTTTCGGCTTTCTTTTTAGCATCCTCTATGATTTTTTTCTGCTTTTCATTCGCCTTCTCTATAACGGCTTGAGCCTCTTCTTCAATCCTTCTTACCTCGGCTAGTATCTCACTTACCATTTCCAGTCACCTGATTCTATTGTCAATTTTACTTTGGCACGATGAAAAGTCTTTCTACCTCGTCGACAATTTCTGTCTTCAAGAGAACGAGGACCCTGTCTCCCTTGGCGAAAACGGTCTTTCCCGTGGGAATTATGAGATCTCCGTTCTTGTAGATTACCAAGAATAGGTATCCATTGGACTTTATGCTGCCAACTTCCCTTCCGAAGATATAAGATTCCTCGGTCACATTAAACTCCAGTATCTCAACGTCAGTCCTACCCAAAATGGCTAAGTCCGCAACTCCAGGACGCATTATGAGCTTTTCAATGTATATTGCAGCAGTGACCTCTGGGCTTATTATGTGGCCCACGTCCAGCTTTTGAAATACCTCAACATATTCCGGATTGCTTACACGTGATATTACGCTCTTAACGCCCATATTTTTGGCCACTAGAGCGGCCAGCAGGTTCGACTCATCTCTCCCGGTCGCCGCGACGAAGGCATCACACTCACTTACGTTGACCTCCTCCAGGTTTTTTGGAGACGTACCATTGCCGTTGATTATAAGTACATCTAGTTCGCTGGATACTTCCTGGCACAACTCTTTGTCCTGTTCAATGAGAGCGACCTCATGATTCCGTTTTAACAGAAGAGTAGCTAGGTGTTTTCCAACCCTGCCTGCTCCCATTATTATTACGTAGATGGCTTAGGCCTCCTTAGAGACTCAAATATCGTCC
The DNA here is from genome assembly GCA_965370755.1 of uncultured archaeon. GTDB lineage: Archaea > Hydrothermarchaeota > Hydrothermarchaeia > Hydrothermarchaeales > JAZGAD01 > CBDUVV01. The sequence continues at coordinate 3,231 of CBDUVV010000111.1, forward strand.
CCAGCAACGCTAGAGCTGGGAATATCTCCAACCTACCTATCCACATGTTTATTATTAATATAATTTTCGCAGGGGCTGGAGTAGAGAACCAGACCGCTGAGGGGACAGCGACGAGACCAACATTGCCCTGGGCCGAGGATACTGTGAAAAGTGCTCCGAAGAAGTCGTATCCCATGGTGGTAAGCACCAAACCACTGGTAAATACGAAAGCCGTGTACAGGAAGAAAAAGCTCGCGACGTGTAGGACTTCCTCGTTCTCCAATACTTTGTCTCGGACCTTAAAGGTTAAAACTGCTCTACTAGGTACTAGTGCTCTTACTATCTCGTGATATGAAAGGCGCACAAGGATCAAAGTCCTCAAGATCTTAAGGCCCCCAGCCGTTGAGCCCATGCTTCCTCCGGATATCATGAGAAACAGCAAAATGGCCCTCGAGAAATCAGGCCAGTCTGAAAGATTTGTAGTGGAGAATCCAGTGGTTGTTATAGCTGAAAGGGAATGAAAAGCGGCCCGTCTGACAGAGTCAATACCTTCATGGCCATTGAGTATGAGGTTCCCGGAGATTAACAGGGTTGCAAGAGCAATGAATCCCACGTAGGCCCTAAGTTCAGGATTTTCCCAAAACCTGGTTTTCTCTCCCTTCAGAATCCTATATAGTATCAAAAAACTCGTTCCGCCCAAGAACATAAGGATTACAGATACGATCTCAATGGGAAGGCTGTTATACGAGCCTATGCTCGCGTTCTGTGTGCTGAAACCAGCTGTAGCAAGGGCGGTGAACGTATGGGCCGCGGCATCGAACAGGCTCATACCCACTATGTAATAGAGGCCAATGCCTAGGATTGTATATACGATGTAGACCTTCCAAATGATGCTGACGGTCCTGGTAATACTCGGGCTTATCCTCTCCCCACTAGCCTCGGCTGCATAGAACCTCGCCGCTACCGTGCCCCTATGGATGATCACGGCAAGGAACAGTGTTATGACTCCTACGCCCCCTATCCACTGGATGAAGGCCCTCCAGAAGAGGAGGCTCTTTGGCAGTACCTCTACGTCTTGGAACAACGTGAGGCCGCTAGTGGTGAAGCCGGACATGGTCTCAAAGTAGCTGTCAAGGAAACCCACGCCGTAGGACTGAAATGGGTAAGACCCTATTAAGGATACGACAAGCCATGCCAAACCTGCCAAGACCACCGCGTGCTTGCCCTTTGTTTCCTCTGTATTGGCTAAGGTCCTTTTGAGTAAGAAACCAATCCAGATGGCGAAGGCACTCGGATAGAGGAACGCACGGTACATATTCTCCTCGCCGTAAACGAGGGCTACCAACAGTGGAACTAGGAGAGTATAACCTATGATGAATACTATTGCACCTAAATCACGGAGGACTACCTTAATATCCTCCTTAGAAAATCTGATATGAATCATAACAACTTTCCCATTCTTACCTAAGTGATTTAGACAAATGAGTGGTGTTTATTATGTTAAAAAGGTTTACCGTAGCTAAAAACAGCCATTATAGTCTGAGTTTTCCTCTATAACTTCCCTGAAATCACCGAGCACTTTTTCCAATTCATTATCGGTTAGGCCGTACACGCTCATCTTGACATGCTTGCTCAGGCCCTTATGTAAGCCGACTATACCGCGTTTTCTCAATGACTCAGCCAGGAAGAAGCCCTTTCGTTTGTGCCTCTGGGAAATCTCCCAGAACACCGGCGTCTCGAAGTGGAGCATGTGGTGTCCATGAGGCCTCTCGCCTAGGAGCATCATGTCGCCAAGCTCTTCCATTTCGTCGATGAATCTCTCGATCTTCTTTAACTCCTCGTCCCAAAGAATCACCCTTACCT
>CBDUVV010000112.1:0-5040 GCA_965370755.1 uncultured archaeon
CCCCAGGATGCCGGCCGATGTATGGGGAGCTAAACCTAGCACCAGATGGCCCAGAAGATCCTCCCTTGTCTCCGCTTTGTAATAGGGCTCGAGCCCGTAAAACTTCACGAGGAGATCATCAACGAACTTGGTGACCTTGATGAGGTATTCTGCCCCTGGATCGGAGAGCACTATGTCCTGGCATTTGAGTTCCAACAGCTGGTCTTCATCCTCCAATGGATTACCTTGGTAGTCGACATCATAGCCAAGCTCCTGAACCCGCTCGATAGAGATACCTGCTTCTTTAGGGGTGAAATGAGTGAGGGGCATATCCGTTGAGTCGAAGCGAGCCGTGCCATCCTTGAAGATGTAAACACCATGCCTCGAGCGAAGTATGCCCTTCTCTATTGCCTCCGGGATCTTTAGCTTGGAGCTCATGCCTATCACTCCCTTCAAATCTCCCTTGGCATCATCGCCAACGTTCCTAACTGCCGACTGAAAGAGGGTCTTGACATCCAGCTTCCGCTTCTCGAAGGGAGCAACAAAAGCACCGCACTTACACCTCTCCGTAGCATCGTCCCACGGTCGACTGCAGGAGACGCACAACCATTTGACGACTGTCGGTGTGCCGCATTCCTCGCAGAGGGTGGATATGCCAATGCTCCCGCAATCCGGGCACTCTCTTCTGGCGACCTCGACCTCGACCATGCCGGCCTGGGCTGCTTTCCTTATATTTCTTGTCCTGCCACCCGCTTGGGCCACCGGGAAGAGAACGTTGACAGCCGGCCTCATCTTCCGCTCCTTCGCCTTCTCGGGCCTGCCCATTCTGGCGCCTATATAGGTGGGAGCCCTCCGCCTTATCATAAGGTCAAAGCTGTTTACGAGCTCCATGACGTCAGCGGCCTTTGCGAAGGCCTTCATGAATCTATCAGTAGAAAGGCCGTCATCCATTCCTAGGGATGCCAAGAGGCACTTGTATTCCTTCACCAAGATCTCGTCTCCCTTGACGAGGTGGGGCACCCCAAGGAGTTCGAGGGTCCGCTTCTCATCCGACTCCTTTAACTGTAAGGCATCCTCAGACACGCTGCCCGTGCTGAGCCAGTCGGCGAGGGCCTTGATGTCGTCCTTCTCCACGTCGCCGTAATTGTAGGTGTATCTGGGATGCAGGGGCACCTTATATTCCCTGGAGATGGCGATGGCAACATCCTCATCGAGGGTTTCTGGGAGCGAGCCCCCAGCCCTTAGGAGCTCTTGCTCCCACCATTCCTCCACATGGCCCGAGGGCATGAGCACATGGTTGTTCTCGAGGAAGTCGCCGTAGTTGACGAGGATGTCCCCGAGGAACAGTATCTCCTTGAGCTCTCCATGGATGGCCACTGCCTCCTCGGCGCTCTCCACGCGAAGTACGCTGCCGTCCATGAGTTTCACGATGGGGCCCTCTATGGAATCGCATGTTCCAACTGAGGAGGCCTTTCCGGGTCGCTCCGTCTTTATCTGGGTTCCAATGGCGATGAAGTCATCCAGCATTACGAGGGTGGCCGGGTGCATGCAGGTAGCCGCAAAACCCGAGGTCCTGCTCCTCCCGTATCTCAATCGAAACCCGCCCTTGGCGGATGGATGGGAGAGCACCGGCCTTCCAGCGATGATGTCCTTGATGAACTTATAATTCGGGCCGAGCTCCACCTTTTTTTCCTCACCATCTTGCTGCACTTCCTCTACACCCAGCATCCACTCCCAACCCTCCAGCTTGAGCTTCTCCACGTATTTACGTATCTTGGGCTTCTTCTGGAGAACCCCTTCGGCGAGGACCAGCATGGCGCCACCCCTCACCCGATTCGTCTCTATTCTCTCCAGGTCCCTGTAGCCCGATACCTCAACCTTGTCCGTTGACTCCCCCGTTATCTCTATCGGGATATGCCTGATCGCCTCACGGACCTCCTGGGGACTGGGTACGTACTGTAGCCTGGAGGCCTCTGCATTGTAGAGTTCTACCTCCTCAGCGAAGCGCTCCACTTCTTCGTCAGTGGGCTTGTATCTGTCGAGTTTTAGGACCCTCCTGATGTAGTCAGCAGTCAGCACAGCGAGGGCTTGGGCGGATCCGCCAGCGCTCCTTATGGGCCCGGCGAAGTACATCGCCAGATAATTGGAGCCGTCGCTATTTCTCTTGACCCTGACCTTGACGATTCCCTCTACGGGGGCAGCCAATATACCCTCCGTCAGAAGGGCGAGAGAGGTGCGCAGGGCCTGCTCGCAGGTAACCTCGATGTCATCGGCAGGCCCGTAACCCCCCTCCACTATCTCCTTTGCTATCCCAAGGGCTACCTCTTCTTTGTCGAACTCTTTACTCAGCTGTCTGATCCTCTCAGCGATACCCGTTGGCCCAACTAATCCCTCCACCCTGCCGGCGAGATCGTTTGCGAGGGGTATCTCCGTGGAGAGTTCAGGGTCCCGTCCCTTTTTCCTCGCCTCTTCGGCGATGTCATAAGCCCTTTTGACCTCTTCCTCCATGCCCTCGAAGTATCTCTCCATCTCAGGCTTCATTGATCGAACCTCATTATCGTGGTCCGCTGGGCTTGGAGGTCTATGATGGGAACTTGAGAGGGAGTAGGAACCACATTTAGTTTCCTCTGGAAGGCGGTCTGCTCCTGGAATGTTCCGGAATTGACAACCACGGTTCCTCTGTAACTGGACACCCCAATGGAGTGCACGTGGCCGAAATGGAAGATATCCGGGACTTCCTCGATAAGCATGTGGTCCACGGCCTCCGGTGCAATGGGTACCTTGCCGCCGTATACTGGGGCAAGATGCCTCTTTTTCACCAATGCGAGCATCGCCTTCGTCGGCTCGGCATAGGACGCCCCGGGGATGCAGGGAATCACGTCATCTAGGCTCCTACCGTGGTATGAGAGGACTTCTACCCCATGCAAACGTAGAAATGAGGGACTCCCGGTCATGTGAACTCTGTCATCGTCGTAGAGAGGTTTTGCGTATTCCTCCATGATGGCCGGCTGGGGCTCTGCTTGTCTCACAGCGTCGTGGTTGCCAGGGATCACAACTATTTCAATATGCTTGGGCATCATGGCTAGGTACTCCGCCATCTTGGCGTACTGCTCGTATATGTCCTTGATCTTCAGCTCGCTCTCCTGACCCGGATATATCCCAACACCATCCACGAGGTCCCCACCTATCACCACGTATTTGACCCTCTCGGCAAGCTCCCTCTGCTTAATACTGCCGAGCTCTCCTCTGAGCCACTTGATGAACTTCAAAAAATCCTCTTCTATGAACTTGTTGCTTCCTACGTGGAGATCCGAAATCAACGCCAACGCGAGGGGAACATCGCTGCGCTTTAAACCATTTTTCACTGGAACATCTGGGAAGAATATATCCCTGATAATGACCAGGTCACTGCCCTCTTTCGAGCTTCCCTCTATGCCGATCACCTCGTCCTTCATAAGCTCTTTAGATGTCTCGATGAGCTCCCGGTCATTGTTCAATATCAATGCAGGAACCACCCCAGTGGGATCTTCAAGCTCGACTAAAACATGGCCCTTCTTTGTGGGGCGAATATCGTTGACCATGCCGATTATCCGAACGTTGGGCTTCCTGTTATCAGATGGCATCGCTGACTTTTTAGCACGTTCTATTGTACCCGCCTCCCTCAGGGGATCCCTAGACCGAAGGATCTTGGCGAGGTTATCGTAGCGGTAATTAAAATAGTCAACGAAACAGGGAAGGCTTCCCTGGGATACGGGCTTTCTAGTGCTATCCCTCTCACACCTGATTTCTAGTTCAGGGTCGTGTTCTTCAGCGAGGCGTCGTTTCTTTCGCCGCGCAACTACTACGTCCTTGCCGTCGTCCATACCCTCCTCTAAGGACCTCAAGTATTCCAGGGTCAAAACGTCCGGCCTATCCTTCCCCTTCTCCGCCCACGCTATTATACGTTCTATCTCATCTTCGTTCTTACTACGTAGCTCCTCGAAGACGGATGGATGCAGGTTTATGTTATTGTCGATAAACCTCGTGATTATCTCCATCTCATCCATGAGCTACACTCCCATACGTTAGATGGGATCAAATAAGTCGCTGCTGAGGGAGCTTGAATTCCGCCAGACTCTTCAGACGGGTATCATCCTCTAATACCAACTTGATGCTCATCGGGGAAACCTCTAGCTTGATCTCCTTGGTCCTTCCGTAGCGTCCTTTGCTTATCACGCTGGAATTGAGGATGCCGAGCAGGTCTAACTCGGAGATAAGATCAGAAATCCTCCTCTGGGTAAGAGAATCAAGAGACAGTGACCTGCAGAGCTTCTTGTAGACGTCGTAGATTTCGCCGGTGTAAATGGACCTATCTCCCCTCTCCTCCAAGAGGATGATGGCATATAACAAGACCTTGCTCTGGGTTGGAAGGGTCCTTACGGCTTCCACGATGTTATCGGATTCTATCTTTTCGTTGGCCCTTCTCACATGAATCTCGGTTACTACCTCATCATTCTCACGCTCAGCGACTTCGCCGGATACCCTCAGAAGATCCAAGGCCCTGCGCGCATCGCCATGCTCCCTAGCAGCAAGGGCTGCACACAATGGTATTACGAATTCGTCTAACACCCCAGGCTTGAAGGCTAGCTCCGCCCTTTGCTTTAAGATGTCCTCCAACTGCCGTGCATTGTATGGTGAAAATACCACTTCTTCTTCGCCCAGAGAACTCTGGACCCTTGAATCGAGATAACTTGTAAATTTCAGATCATTAGAAATGCCTATAATGCTGACCCGTGCATTTTCGAGTTCCGAGTTCATCCTCGTGAGATTGTATATCACCTTGTCGCCATCTTTCCCTACGAGCTTGTCGATTTCATCCAACAGTACGACGATCCTCTGATTGCTCTTATCCGCAGCCTCTTTGAGGTGAGAATATACTTTATCGGTTGGCCACCCCGTGAAAGGAACGTTCTCACCGAAGGACTTTGCAAGGGTAGCGAGTACCCTGTATTTGGTATCCGTAATCTCGCAATTCAGATATACAGGTGCGACGTTTACACCAAGCTTAATTCCCGTCTCTTT
>CBDUVV010000113.1:0-5001 GCA_965370755.1 uncultured archaeon
TCACCCGACGTGATAGCCACCTCATCCTTGCTGGCGGGCGTCCTCCTCCTCGCCATGGCGGCGAGCGGATTAACAAAGAGCTTGAGCAAGATACCCCTCAGCGTCGTGAAGGGAGTTCAGCTCGCTGTCGGCACTATACTCATCGTCCAGGGCGCCAATGCAATCTCCACCTCCCTCGCCGTAGGCCTGATCGGCTTTCTCCTCGCCCTACTGCTTCTGCGATTCGAGGGCGTCCCAGTGGCGCTACTCATCGTGCTGGGAGGAATAATACTCGGAACAACTACTCTGGATTCAAGCCTCACTTTAGACCTTGGGATACATGTACCCAAACTCCTTCCTCATGGACTCCCAACTTTTGACATGGTGGCGATAGCCCTATTCCTATTGGTCATCCCACAATTTCCAATGACCGTGGGAAATGCTATAGTCTCCGTGTCAGACTTGACGGATGCATATTTTGGCAAAAAGCCAACATATCGCTCCCTCGCTGGCACTCAAGGCATAGCCAACATAGCGGCCTTTGCAGTGAGCGGCTTCCCACTGTGCTTCGGTGCAGGTGGACTGGCATCTCATTACAAGTTCGGAGCGAGAACCATGGGCTCCAACATCATCATAGGCTCCATCTTCTTAGCACTGGCCATTTTACTCGGACCATCAGCTATTGCAATACTGGGCATCATCCCAACCGCCATCTTGGGCGTATTACTGATATTCGCGGGCTGGGAGCTCGCATCCACCGCCCGCACTCTCGAGAAAAGAGAGGATATCGCTGTAGCTGTGGTGATATTATTCACCGCCGTCCTGTGGAACCTCGGTGCTGCCTTCCTCCTAGGTCTTGTCCTGGCATATGCCCTGAAGAAGCTCGCTTGAATGGTAATTTTATAAAAAAATTTATCCACTGCCACGTTAAGAAATCATAGGATGCTTCACGAGACCGAGTCCTGGATCTGGATTCTCCCTAGTAAGCCTAGGGAGCCCGAGAACTGGGAGGAATACGGAGGCAAGTGGATAGTCTTCGAGGACAAGGACACGCTTGTGGCCAAAGCGAAGGAAATCGAGCCTTACGTGGAAAGTGGCGAGATAGAGAGCGCTAAGTATTGGAACTGGGACACCAGCGCCTTGTGCGTCTACTCCCTCGACACGGACAGAAATAATGTTAGGGAAATCCTTCTGAAGCACGGGTTAAAGCCGCGTGTATGGGACTACGACTACGCTCACAGCAAGAACATCACCCGTCCCGTGAACTGGACGGTATCGCACTTCTCCAAGCTCTATGTGCTCCTCAAAAGCTTCGGCGTGCGTGGCACGCTACGGTTCCTCCTGAGCATCTTCACTGGGTAGCAGCGAGGCTCTCCCTCAACAAATCCAGTATAGTCTTCGGATCGGCCTTCCCGCGGGTCTTCTCCATGACCTTGCCCATTATGAAGTCAAGGGCTTCTTCCTTGCCGCCGAGGTAGTCATCCACCGCCTGACGGTTCTCGGATATCGCCTCCTCGACCGCCCTCTCGATGACATCCTCCTTCGTGATCCTCTTGAGCTCCTTTTCCTCTATTATGTGGGCGGCTTGCTTCCCCTCCTCAACTATGCCACGCAGAGTCAACTCTGCTCCATTCGCAGTTATCTCCCCGGCTGCTCTCAGCTTCAGTATCTCCGTGATTTCGTGCGCCGTGAGATGGCTTCGAGCATAGGTTAGGTCGTTGTAGACAAGGACTTTCTTCACATCGTGCCTGAAGAACGGACCACCAATTTTTGGATCGATCTTTTTGCACACCGCCTCAAAGGCATCCGCCATCTCTATCTCGCTGGTTATGGCCCAGGCGTCGTCCCTCGAGATCCTGTACTCCTCCATGAACCTCTGCAGCTTCATGTGGGGGGCCTCGGGTATTTGCTCCTTTATCTCGGATGCTGCCTCTTGAGTCACAACCAAGGGCGGTATGTCCGGGTCGGGGATGTACCGGTAGTCCTCCGCCTCCTCCTTGACCCTCATCTTCCGGGTTATCATTTGGGCCTCAAGAAAGGCACGAGTCTCCCTCTTCACCGCAACGCCCCTCTTCATCATGTTCTTCTGCCTCGTCACCTCGAACTTCAGCGCCTTGTAGGCCCCGCGCACGGAATTGATGTTCTTTATCTCCACCCGGGCGCCGCCCTCCATGGAGATGTTGCAGTCCATTCTCATGGTCCCACCCTCAGGCCTCACCTTACCGGTATACTCCAGGACCTTTGTGAGCTCCCTCAGAAATCCCCTCGCCATCTCCGGGCTCGTTAAATCCGGAGCGGTGACTATCTCGACCAGGGGCACGCCTGAACGGTTATAATCCACCTTTCCCGTGAGGGGATCGTATTTACCAGGGTCCTCTTCCAGATGCACCTCCCAGATGCCTATATTGTTAATCACCCCGTCCTTAGCAATGGGCAGGGAAGTACGCTGGTAGCCGCTGGGCAGATCGGGATAATCGTAGTGCTTCCTTTGAATGTAGATGGGATCGTAAATGATCTCGCAGTCCAGCATGAGAGCAATCTCCACAGCTGCGTCTATGGCATCCTCGTTGACCGGCCAGGGTTTTGATCCGGGCATTCCGGTGCACACCTCGCACACGTTGGTGTTCGGGGAGACCTCGCGGTAGTTGGTGGGTGAGTCGCAGTAGAGCTTGGTCGCTGTGTTTATCTGCTCATGGATCTCGAAGCCGATCTTGATCTTCATCCAGCCGCCTCCATGGCACGCATAACGTTCAGAATATTTTGTTCCCCGAGGGGCTTGCCCTGCACCTGAAGACCGACAGGTACGCCCTCGACCTCCCCAGCAGGCACAACACCCGCAGGTATCCCGGCTAAGTTAGTCGGAACGGTCAGAACATCGTAGGCATACATGACAAGGGGATCCGTTATCTCCTCGCCGAGCTTATGGGGGAGCTTCGGCACTGTCGGACCAGCGATAACATCTACGTCTTTCAAAGCATCGAGGAGCTCCTTTTTTATCAAGGACCTGAACTGCAGGGCCTTCTTGTAGTACTTCCCGGTGAACTCCTTCTGGCTTATGTATCGCCCGAGCATTATCCGTCTCAGGACCTCTCTACCGCATACTTCCTCTATCCTATAGCCGTATCTGCGCCCGTCGAACTTCCTCGTCGCGGAGAAGAACTCAACGAAGACGGTAAGATAGTAAGTGGAAAGGCCCTTCCCTAAGTTGGGAAGCCTCAAGTCCACGAGCTCCGCGCCTCCATCCTCAAGCTTCTTCAACGCACTTTTAATCACTGCCATTATCTTGGGGTCAGTGAACTCCTCGAACTCCTTAACAACGCCTATTTTGTATTCAGAGATGTCGTCGCTCAACTTGGAGTACTCCCGTCCATTGCTCTTGAGGGTCGTGCACTCCTTTGGGTTATGGCCGGCTATGACATCGAGCATTAAGGCGAGAGACGAAACGTCCTTGGATATGGGCCCAATCTGGTCGAGGCTCATGGCCAGATCTATCAAGCCATAGCGGGGCACTAGGCCGTATGTGGGTTTGAAACCAGCAACACCGCAGTGAGAGGATGGGTTCCTTATGGAGCCTCCAGTATCGCTACCCAAAGCTATATCGCAGAAGCCGGCTGCTACGGCTGCTGCAGAGCCTGATGAGGAGCCGCCGGGTATCCTGCCTGGAGCAGCGGGGTTCTGGGTCGGGCCGTAGTAGGAAGTCTCACCGGAGCTTCCTGCCGCGAACTCGTCCATGTTGGTCATTCCGATTATCAAGCCGTCCTCCCTCTTTATGCGCTCAATCACAGTGGCATCATATGGGGCCACGTAGTTGTCGAGGGTTTTGGAGGCGCATGTGGCCCTAAGGCCTTGTACATTAATATTCGACTTTATTGCGATGATCTGGCCAGCGAGCTTCCCCCCTTTTCCCTGTTCGATACTCTTCTCGACTTCTCGGGCTTCATCTAAGACTTTAGGGTTGAGCTCTATGAAGGCCTTGATCTCGGCACCCTTCTCTTCAATCCTCTCGAGAAAGCGCGATACGTTCTCTACAACCATGATTCATCCGCCAGAACTCGTTTACTCGACCCACTTCCCCATTTCCATCACGAAGTTGCCCTCCTCGTCGCTCTTCGGGGCGTTCTTCTTGATTACCTTCTTGAATTCCTTGCCTACCTCGGGCGCCCCATCCGGTCTCGTGACGTTGATCTCTTCTACCACGTAGTATGTCTCGGCAAGATCGATCTCACCAAGGGCCTTGGAAAGCTCTTCGAGGACCTTCTCGGCTTCCTCTCTAATCTCCTCTTCACTGACCATGATATCACCTAATATACCCAGTTCATTTAAAATATATCGACACAGCTATGGACAAAAACAACCTACGCTATGATTGAAAAATGTGTTAATAAAAGGATGTTTTCTTACAGGCTTTCGAGAAAATGCCCTATTTTCTTTTTTTCTTTTTTGGCCAATTTTCTGAGAGCCTTATCTACGCCGCTGCTGTACTGGACCGCCTTCTTATCCCTTTCACAGAGTGGCTTGGGCAGATTCTTTTCCCTTGCTAGTTCCCTAAGTATGAATTTCCTTACGCCTCCCCGTATCTTCATATCTACGGGCACTGTCTTTGCAAGATTGACGAATCCATCATCGATATACGGAGCGCATAGTTTGAGGAAGTTGGCTTTTGCGATGGCGATGTCCCTATTAATGTCCTTTTTAACCAACTTCTGAAGGTCGTCCACTAGGGCCTGCTTGAGTTCTTTTTCGCTCATTTCAAGGTATCTGTGATAACCAGCGAATAGTTCGTCTGCCCCCTGACCCACGAGTACTGCATCACAACCTCCCCTTTTTGCCTCCTCGCATGCAGCGTACAATGGGATCCCAATGGAAACGTCCAACGGCCCGCGGCTGTTTACTGCCGCTATTACCTTCTTTGCATAATCTATGATCTCTTGATTCTCAATGGTCTTCAAAGCGAAGTCGTATTCGAAGAATCCCGCCGAGTCATCAAGGTGGCTGTAATCAAATGATCCCTCCATGGCCACC
>CBDUVV010000114.1:0-4961 GCA_965370755.1 uncultured archaeon
TTTTTGTCGAGATCTGGAGGAAGAGTTCCCTTTACAATGTTTTCAAACTCCGAGGCGACATCGGGATGCGTTTTACGGTAGTTTTCCATAAGGGCCTTCCATTTTGTTTCCAGTTCAGCACCCTTTTGTTTTGCGTCTTCGAAGTGGCTCGACACCTCTTCTGGGATGTAGAAAGTGGACTGTGATGGCCAGCCGAGGGCTTCTTTCGTATCCCTCACCCCCTCAGGACCCAATGGCTCACCATGCGCTCCAGGTGAATCCTGCTTCGGACTCCCATACCCGATGTGGGTTCGAACTATAACGAGGGAAGGCTTATCCTTTTTAGCTTGAGCGGCCTTGATGGCCTCTTCAATATCGTCCAAGTCATTGCCATCTGCAACCCGTAGAACCTGCCAGCCGTAGGATTCGAAGCGGCGCTGGACGTCCTCTGTGAAGGTGATGTCTGTGCCGCCTTCGATTGAAATGTGGTTGTCATCGTAGAGGTAGATCAGTTTGCCCAACTTCAGGTATCCGGCGAGGGAGCCCGCCTCATAAGAGATTCCTTCCATTAGGTCTCCGTCTGAAACGATCGCATAGGTGTAGTGGTCGACGATGTCGAAATCAGGGAGATTGAAACAGTTCGCCAGGAATCGCTCTGCTATTGCCATCCCCACTCCCATACCAAAGCCTTGGCCCAAAGGTCCTGTGGTGGCCTCTATGCCCATGGAGGGATCATACTCGGGGTGGCCAGGGGTCTTGCTTCCCCATTGGCGGAATCTTTTCAGTTCATCTAGGGACATGTTGTATCCGTAGAGATGAAGGAGGGAATAAAGCAATGCAGAACCGTGTCCTGCGGAAAGGACGAATCTGTCACGGTTGATCCAAGTAGGATTATCTGGATTATGGCGTAGAATTCTGTCCAAAAGCACGTAGGCCATCGGCGCGGCGCCCAGAGGCATACCGGGGTGCCCCGACTTTGCCTTTTCCACGGCGTCGACAGCCAAAAAACGAATGGTGTTTACGCAGCGCTCATCCAAATCGCTCATAGAGTTTACCCCTTTTTAACTCCATCTATTCGCATAATGCTATCATTAAGAAAAATTGGCCCCACGTTGATACCAATTTCCTTGTAAAGCACATCTGGCACACCGATATCGGCTAAATAAAGGTCCCCTACAATCCTTCGCGCCTCTGGCTTAACAAGTCCTTTCTTGGGGAGCGCCAAGGTCATGGTTGCCTTTGCTCGGATGCAAGGTTCATAAATTTCTCCCGTCGTAGCGTCAAGTCCTGACGGAACGTCTAAGGATACTACTGGGAGAGTTAGGGCGTTGATAGCGTCAATCATTTTTCCTGTCCACCCATGGGGCTTGCCTGAAAGGCCGTATCCAATTAACGCGTCAGCCACTATATCCCCATTCCAGACCGAAAGATAATCGACGGCATCATCCCCGGTTTTCAGTTCAATCGGAAGCGTTTCGAGTATATTAAGCTGGTTTTCAGGAATGCCATTAAGGGCTTTTTTGGGCAACAACACAGTTACTTCAGCACCCCAGTTGTATAAGTGCCGGGCGGCTACCATCCCCCCTCCGCCGTTGTTTCCTTTCCCGGCGGCAACTAGGGTGTGTTTACCCTTCACGGAAGTACCTAAAAGCCTCCTTACCATCTCGGCAAGATTACGCCCAGCGTTCTCCATCATCTGGATGAGCTGAACATTGTACTTCCCAATCATCAGGCGGTCCACTTCCCGCATCTGCTCCGTGGTTATTGCGGGTACCTGTAAACCCTCTGCGGATGCATGAATCATAAATCCCCTCCAAGCTTATTTCGCGCTAATGCAGCCGCGCCAATTGCTCCTGCCTTAACACCTAAAGAAGCTTTAATGATCTTCAATTTTTCTACATTCGGCTTTAATGCACGCATAAGAGTAACTTCTTCTACGATGGGAATCAGTTCTGGTAAACCTTCGATGACACCTCCACCTAGAACCACGACGCATGGGTTAAAGGCATTTATGATTCCCACCACCCCTGAGGCGAGGTACTGGCCTGTCTCCTCTACAATCTTCTTGGAGAGCGGGTCACCTTCTCTGTATCCCTGGTTCACTGTGGCAGCAGATATGTTTTCGAAACTCCCGGCAAGAGACTTTAACAGTTCTCCATCGTTTGGTTTGTCGGAAACCGCTTCTTTGGCTCTTTCAGCTATGGCCCAACCGCCGGCATATGCTTCTAGGCAACCCAAGTTGGGACAGCGGCAGCTCCGGCCTTCCGCTACCAACGTGATATGCCCCAATTCTCCGAGGGTATTGTTGCATCCTTCGAGGAGTTTCCCATCGCTTACAACACCACCGCCTATGCCCGTTCCAACGAAAATTACCACCAAGTCATTAACACCTTTCCCAGATCCGTAGTGCCATTCGCCATAGGTTGCGGCACTAACATCGTTGGTAACCAAAACAGGTAGTCCAAGTTCCTTTGAAAGCCGCGTTTGCAGTGGTTCGTCATGGAACGGGAGGTTAGGAGCAGAGCGAACGACACCGTTTGAGTCCACTTGTCCAGCGGCACCAACCCCCAGAGCCACAACTTCTTGCTCTGCTTGATCGCGGATAGTATTAACCGCGTTTATGATATCAGCAATTATACTTTCTGCCCCCTTCTCAGCGCGGGTAGGATACCGATGTGAAGACGAAATCTGACCTACTTCATCAATAAGAGTCATTTCAACCTTGGTGCCGCCAAGGTCGACTCCCAATGTAAGTTTTTTTAGTACGCTATTCTCCATTTTCTGGTAACTCCGGCAACCTTCATAGAAAGAGAATCAATTTTCTTATTACGATGATTCTGGTGTTCCGGTGATATGGAAGAAGAGGCCATCATAACTCCCCAAAGGATTAAAAATTCTCTTGGCTCCATAAACTTAGCATCACCACCCAATTTGAGATGTTTCCACTGAGTTAAAAAATTTCGCACACGGGTAATTTACATTCATAGACATAGGCAGCGCTAAAATTACTGATTGCAATAGGCGCCCTCCTCTGAGTTGATATATCCCCCCTGATGCTTGAATGTATCAAAAAAAGTATACAAAGGTGGAGCCCAGATATGATTGTAGAACTCAATCAAAGGAGTATACCTCATGGTAGAGAATAATCTCATCCTCATCGGCGTTCTCGCAAGCGTTGGTGCGGGCCTCGCAACTGGCGTTGGGGCATTACCCGTGCTTTTCCTCAAAGATGTCCCTGATAGGCTCTTTGACAGTATGCTCGGTTTTGCCGCTGGGGTTATGTTAGCTGCAACTTCCTTTGGCCTGATAGTGCCAGCCATTGAGCTGGGTGGCGTTTGGATAACAACTTTAGGCATCTTTTTAGGTGCAGCGTTCCTCGACCAAGCAGCCAAACTAATACCCCACATGCACTTTGGCACCGGCCCAGAAGGGCCATCCTCTAACCTTAGAAAGATATGGCTCTTCATATTTGCAATAACCATTCATAACTTCCCTGAAGGCCTTGCAGTGGGAGTGGGCTTTGGATCAGGAGATATGATGGCAGGTCTTGCCCTTGCAATTGGAATTGGCCTTCAAAATATGCCAGAGGGCCTGGCCGTGGCTCTGCCACTTATGAGAGAAAAGTACACGAAGTACCGAGCTTTGGGAATCGCAACTCTTACGGGATTGGCTGAGCCCATAGCAGCTTTATTTGGACTTTTAGTCGTTTCCCTCGCCAAACCAATCCTCCCGATAGGCCTAGCATTTGCCGGAGGGGCAATGTTCTTCGTTGTGATCGATGAAATAATACCGGAGAGCCACAGCAGGGGATTTGAGAGAGAAGCCACTTTAGGGGCAGTCATAGGCTTTGCCCTAATGACAATCCTCGACAATTTGTTCGCTTAGATAAAAAGCAACTATACGTTACGGGCTCTCCCCCAGCACAACTTCAGTCTCCCACTTGGTGGCGTCCCTTATGACAAGGAGCTTCGCCTTATCCCCTACCTTTCTCTTCTCAACCTCCTTCTTCAGTTCCTCTACGCTGCTAATTTTCTTATCATCCATGCTCAAGATGATGTCACCTTCACTCATTCTTGCCAAATGGGCCGGGCTCCCATGAACAACTCTCGCCACAAGAACTCCCGTATCCGATGTAAGGCCGTAATAAGAAGCCATCCTTTTGTCGACTTTAATGCCTATCACCCCAAGCCAAGGAGTAATAACCCTGCCGTACTTGAGGATCTGCCCCGCAAGATGGTGGGCAACGTGGATAGGTATGGCAAATCCGATGCCTTGGGCGTAGGGTATGATGGCCGTGTTTATGCCAATGACCCTGCCTTTGGCATCCACTAGTGGCCCGCCGCTGTTCCCAGGGTTGATGGGGGCGTCGGTCTGTATCAGATTCTCGAAGAGCCCTTTCTCAGATTGTATCGACCTGTCAAGGGCGCTAACCACACCAGATGTGACAGTGGGCCCACCTACAAGGCCGAGAGGGTTTCCTATGGCGTAGACGGGCTGTCCCACCTCCAAATCCTCCGAATCGCCGATCTCTATGCAGGACTCCCCGAGGTCATTGGAATCAGTCTTTATGACTGCTACATCATGCTGGCTGTCGGCACCCACGATGCCGCCTTTAAATCGCATCCCATCGGCCAACGCGATGTTAACCGATTGAGCTCTCTCGATAACATGGTTGTTGGTCAGGATGTTGCCATCCACGTCGAATACGAAGCCCGAGCCAACGCCTCTCACTGGCACGGTCTGGAACATGTAATCGTGGTAAAGGTGAACCGTGCTCACGTTCACCACGCTCTTAATTACGTTCGCTAAGGGCTGTATTATCTTGTGTGCCAAGTTCACTTCACCTCTTCATCTAGCGTTGTGGTTTAACTTATTTTAAATTTCCTCTCAGCCTTTCTGCCTCAAGAATTCTGTCCACCGCCAGCCTGTGAGCCGCGTGCCTCATGCTGCATTTCTCGGCTGTGCATATCTTGCTCACCTCC
>CBDUVV010000115.1:0-4923 GCA_965370755.1 uncultured archaeon
CCAGTGAATGCACCAAGGACATCAGGGTAGTCGAGGAAGGCTACTTGGCAAGCGAGGCGTCCAAGGAGAAGGTGATCGAAAAGGCCGGTGAGATTAACTGGAGCACCGTGAACGAGTCCATTGGAGGAATCCAGGGGTTGTTGGCCTTCGATGATATCACCCGCGGCCCCATGGAGCTGGAGAGCACCTTAGAGGACGTAAGGATCAAGCCCTGCGACTCGAGGATGTTCTTCGTGACAGTATCCAACAACCTCGATGAAGATATAGCCAGCAAGGTCGAGATATCCGGAAAGGCAGCGGCCTTCGCATCCATGGACAGTACGCCCTTCACTTTGAAGGCGGGCAAGAGCCACACCCTGGATGTCCCGGTGACCGTGTCCTGCGATGCGCAACCCGGCGTATATCCCGGCCGGATAAGGTTATTTGGCGTGGGCGGAGAGGTCCTGCCTATATCCATAACCGTTGTCCCGCCTGAAAAGGCCATAATAGACGTGAGGACTGAGGTTCTAACAGAGGCCCTATACGAGGAGAGGATCCTAGAGTTCAAGGCCAACATATATAATCTGGGAAGGGCGGGCGAGGTCACCGATATCGTCCTCAGCTATGCCGTTGTGGAAGCTGAGACCGAGGAGATAATCGCCCATGGGAGCAAGGAGCTCACCCTATATGCTGTTTTGACCCACGTAGAGAAGATACAGCTTGAGTCCGTGCCGCCACCCGGAAAGTATCTCTTAGAGGTTCTAGTGGAATTCGAGGATGGATCGGCTAGCGCCGTGTCCAGCTTCGAGGTACGAAGGCCATTGCCGTGGAGATTGTTCGCTGGCGTGTTCACGGTTCTCCTCATGGTTGCGGCGGGCCTAAGAACCCAACAGCTCCTAGAGGAAAGGAGAAAGGAGAAGGCGAAGTACGTCCTCCCATTGAGCACTGCTAAACTGCCCAAGGCCGAGCCTGAGAACGCATTCATAGGAAAGGTCACGGACCTAAAAGCCAAGGCCCATTTGAACCTGAACGATTTGACCACTCACCTGTTCATATCCGGAGGAACGGGCTTTGGGAAGACCATCGCAGCCAAGGTGATAGCCGAAGAAGCCCTAAAGAGGGACAAGGCGGTCATCGTAGTTGACCAGACTCTCCAGTGGACGGGACTTCTGAAGAAATGCACAGATGAAAAGATGCTGGAATCGTATTCCGAATTCGGCATGAAGAAGGACGAAGCTCAGTCGTTCAACGGCAATTACATCGAGATCAAGGACCCGAACCAAACGATTAACGTGGAGCAGTATATGGGGCAAGGAGAGATCACCGTCCTTGGCGTCTCAAATCTGGATCCAGCCAATCTCGATGCCTTTGTGACCAACCTCGTTCGAGCCTTCTTCGAGGGAAGGAGAACGGAGCACAAGGAGCTCAAGTGCCTCTTGGTCTTCGAAAACGCCCACAAGCTCCTCCCCAAGTACGGTGGGAAGAGGGCCTACGTGCAGATAGAGAAGTGCTTCAGAGAATTTAGGAAGTGGGGTATAGGCGTGGTCCTAGTATCGCAGGCCGTCACTGGATTTGGCGGCGGGGTCTTGGGCAACGTTGGGATGGAGATCCAGATGAAGACGAACCTTGAGACTGACATTGTGAGGGTGCGAAAGAAGTACGGCGAAAAGTACGCCCAGGCGTTGGTCAAACAGACCCAGGGAGTGGCCATGCTTCACTCCGCCAAGTACAACGAGGGGCAGCCCTACTTCGTCCAATTCAGGCCCCTGCTGCACAGCCCCGCCAGGCTGCCTGTGGAAGAATTGACGCAGAGGAAGGAGCAGGCCTTGATGCAGAGGAGGTTTGAGAGGGTAATAGAGGAGATGAAGAAGAGGAACATAGATACCTACGAGTTCGAGCTAGAGCTCAACTTGGGTGTAACCAAGTTGAAACAGGGATCCACTTCCCTGGCCAGGGTTTACTTTGACTCCCTCAAGGAAAAGATGAAGAGGCAGATGGGAGAAGAAGAGTTCAACAAGTTCATGGAGGCAAACGATGATGATTAAGGCCTTGATTGCCCTCTTGATACTTACATGTTACATGATCTCAGGATCTGCCCTCCAGGCTCAGGAGGGTTCTGGTCAGCTCAGCGAAGAGCAGCTAGAGATGATAGCCAGGACCATAGCCAACAAGTCGTGGGTTGAGACCTTCTTGGGCGACGCAGGCGGCAAGGATGTTCTAGAGGGGAGCGCTCCCTTCAGCATAGAGTTGAACGTGGTTGATGTGGAGCTTCAGGCAGGCAAGTCCGAGGAGTATGCTTTGAACGTGGTCAACGTCCAGGATGAGACATTGGTGGTCCTCGTCTATCTCTCCGGTGGCTTCTCCGATTTTGTTGAGCTGGAAAAGAACACCCTCCAGATACCAGCCGGTGGCAGCGAGTCCGTGAAATTCTCCATCTCGATACCCCAGGGCACCACCATCGGGGTGTACTCTGGGAAGCTCTACGTGCGGTCCCCTGACTGGGTGGAGGGCGTTGCCATGGATATCAAGGTAATCCCCTCGGAGAAGCCGATTTTAGAGTCCAAGGTGGTAGCCCTAACCAAGGATTTGGAGCCAGGAAAGGATCTTCTCCTCCTCGTGGAGGTCTATAACCAGGGGAGGTCTGGAAGCATCCCCCTGGAAATCACCCACAAGATAGTCAACGCCAAGACAGATGAGGTTGTGGCCAGCGTCTCAGAGCCCCATAATCTCACAACGAGCCTCCTCTACCAGAAGAAGATATCCCTGGGGGGCGCTGGAGAGGGTAGGTACGTTGCCGAGGTCACCACGAGCTATAAGGAGGGGGTGATATCCTCTAGCGATTACTTCTCCGTCAGAAGACCCATACCAGTTACCTTAATTGCCACTATCTTGGGACTGGGTGTGCTATCCTTCGTTGGCTTCAAGACCAAGAACTATTACAAGAAGTTGAAGCTAGAGAAATCGAGATACGTTCCAATCCTCGATGAAAAAGAGCTTCCCAAGGGAGGGGACGACTCCCTATTCGTCGGCAAGGTCGCCGACCTGAACATCAAGACGTACCTCGGATTGGAGGACCTTTTGACCCACGTTCTGATAGCAGGAGGAACGGGCTATGGGAAGTCGGTTGCTGCCATGGACATCGCTGAGGAAGTCCTAGATAATGATATTCCCGTGATCGTGGCGGATCCAACCCTCCAGTGGACGGGTTTCCTCAATCCAAATGATGATGAAGATATGTTCAAGCTATACCCGGACTTCGGAATGAAGAAGGAGGAAGCGAGGAGGTTTAAAGGCACGGTGATTGAGGTCGCGGAAACTGAGGGGAAAATTGATCTCACAGAGTACATGAAGCCCGGGGAGATCACTGTACTGGGCCTCAATAACCTGCAGCCCGATCAGATCGATGAGGCCATCTCGAGCATCATCGGATCCATTATGGACGCGCATTTGGAAGAGAGCGGCAGGCTCAAGTGCCTCCTTGTGTTCGACGAGGTTCATAGGCTCTTGCCTAAGTACGGGGGGAAGGAGGCCTACTCGCATCTCGAGACGGCCATAACGGAGTTTCGGAGGTGGGGCGTGGGCATGATGCTGGTCTCTCAGGTTCTCTCCGATTTCAAGGCCACGATCCACGGTAACATTGGAACTGAGATCCAGATGAAGACCAAGTTCGCCGGTGACATGTCTAGGATAGAGCAGAAGTATGGAGCGGCGTATTCCAGGACCCTGGTCAAGGAGCCAGTGGGGGTGGGAATGGTGGCGAATTCCAAGTACAACAATGGGCAGCCGTATTTCGTCAAGTTCAGGCCCCTCTTTCACAGCACCTTGAGGATGTCGGAAGAAGACCTCAAAATGTATCACGAGTTATTTACCCTGAAAAATAAGGCCGAGGCACGTATAAAAAGCCTAAAGGAGGAAGGCAAGGAGACCGCAGGCCTGGAATTCGAGCTGAAGCTTGGTGTGGACAAGCTCAAGGAGGGTCAGCAATCTCTCGCTAATATCTACCTAAAAACTTTAAATGAGAAACTCGAAGAAGGTGGTACAAATGCATGAATTTGGAAGGGAAGCGGATGTCGTCGAGATAATAACTAGGTTAGAGAGGGTCTCGGCGGAGACCCAGCTCCTCAAGGAGCTATTCGCGCAAAAGGACGAGAGGATTAGCCAGCTGACGAGCGAGCTGGGGGAACTTAGGGGTTTAGTGGTCAAGGCCGAGAGCGCAAATCAAAGCAACGTCATGAGGCTAGAGAAACTGGATTCCATGCTCAAGAACCTTGATCCCATGGAGATCGAGAAGACTCTGGCCATGAGAGAGAAGGTAATAGTCGAGGCCCAGGCCAACGTGGAGAAGGTGGAGCGGATGCTGGAGGACCTTCGGTCGAGCTACGTCGAGATGGCCTCTAAGATAGACAAGCTCGGGAATTTTGAGAGTATCTCCAAGGTCTACAAGGACGTGGACGCGGCCCTATCCAACGTGAAACGGAAGGAGAACCACATCAACCTCCAATCAGGCAAGGTCGAGACCACATTCTTCGAGATGGAGAAGAGGCTCTTGGAGTTCGAGAAGGCTAAGCCCCTTATAGAGCGGACGGAGGATCTGTCCAACGAGATGATCAAGAACTTAAGCGACCTCAATATAAAGATGAGCAGCTTCCCCAACCGGGAGGAGATCGAGGAGATTAGGAAGAACATCGGAAAGCAGGTCAAGGAGGATAACAAGTCATTGGAGGAGCAGTTGACCAATGCGGTAGCGGAAATTGATGCGATTAAAAAGGCCGT
Source organism: uncultured archaeon (assembly GCA_965370755.1). Lineage (GTDB taxonomy): Archaea > Hydrothermarchaeota > Hydrothermarchaeia > Hydrothermarchaeales > JAZGAD01 > CBDUVV01. The sequence continues at coordinate 4,753 of CBDUVV010000115.1, forward strand.
GATGAATGAATCTGAGGATGCTGCCAGCGTTAAAGGGCTGACCGATGCTTTGAAAAATTCCGTCGACAAAATTGAGGAAGAATCCAGAGGTGCTGTTTCGAGGCTTTCTGAGGAGATCGGGGAGATCAGGGCGTCTATGGCTGAGTTGCCCTCCGGAGCTGGACAACCGAC
>CBDUVV010000116.1:0-4835 GCA_965370755.1 uncultured archaeon
ATTTCGTCGTTGATGATTGGATCATGGTATTCGTCGTCCTTGTATCCAAATTCCACAATGGCGGGATCGAATTCCACACCTTCCTTGAAGGGAAATCTTTTCACGAGGCTGCCAGTTGCAATGTTCCTGCAGATGACCTCCAGAGGTATTATTTCGACCTTCTCAGCTATGTGGATGTTGGGCTCGACAAAGCCCAGGTAATGGGACTTTACGCCTTTATCGTGGAGGTACTCGAAGAATTTGGCCGATATCTCGGCGTTCAAGGAGCCCTTCTCGGCCATGGTTGCCTTCTTGGCACCGTCGCCTGCAGTAAGGTCGTCCCTGAATTCTATGATTATTTTGCCACCCTCGCCTGTGAAGAGGCTCTTGGCTTTGCCCTTGTATATGAGCTCGCGTTCCATGGGAGATGATTCAATGGACGATGGTATATCTTTTTTTCTTTCAAAGGCCATCAGACGATGGGTTTTTCGCCTTCCAACTCGTCTAGATCAACTTCCGTCTTTTCGTTGTCAATTAAGGACCTAAGTGAGGAGATGGCGCCCGCCTTGTGAAGAGGCGAGTTGTTGTTGCCGCATTGGTAGGAGTAGGTGCACGAGGGGCACCCATCGTCGTCGACGCATGCGCAATCTTGAAGAATCTTAATAGACCTTGCGGCCGCTTCCTCGAACCTGTCGTAGAGGAGCTTGGATATCCCGTTGCCACCAGGTGCTCCGTCGTACACAAATATGGTGCCGCTCGCGCCCATTGCAACGCCCCCTAGCTCACCGCTGCCCCCTCCAACGAGCATGTTGCTGCTCTCGATGAGCACGTGTTCCAGGGCATGGAAGCTTCCTGCTAGCACTTCTTCTCCAGTCTTCCCAGGTACCACCAACCCATCGGGGCTGGGCGCGGTGAAAACAAGTCCTTTGGTCTCGAACGTGTAGCGGATGGGAGTCTTCAGTGGCTTTTGGGAGATCTTTTTGTCCGAGTAGACATTCTTTACTACGTATCCGTGGACCACCTCGGTCATCCTCAACCTACAGTAAAGCAGTTCAGCTGAGAAGCATCGTTTTTTCTCAAGGATTTCTGACATCTCGGGCTGAGAGAATCTTAGAGCCTCCGTCTTTATATCCCCCTCAGTTTCCTGCTCGACATAAGCCGTTCCAACTCCGCGTATGAATTTGAACGATTTGCTCCTGTAGACCCGTCCCCTGTGAAGATAGACGGCCCCTGGATGAAGCTCTCTTGCTGCCATGGGCATGCTCCTCTCGCCAATCTTCCTCTTTCCATCCATTATGACAACGTTGTCCCCGATGCCGCGGATGTTGTACTTTCTGAGGGCGCGTCTCGTCCCATTGCCTGGAGCCAGACCCATGGGGGAGGGCCTTAGCAGACCATCAGAGATCAGTTTCTCCTTCACCTCCTCAAATCCCATCTCGCCTTCCTTTAAGGGCATGTCCAAGGATGCGGCGAGCATCTGGTAATATGCAACCACCTCGTTTTGTGGCTCTATGTAGGCAGGCTCTATGTCCGTGAAATAATCATTTGGATGGTTCTTGTAATAGGTGCTGATCGGATCGTTTCCCCTAAGAGCGAGGATGGCGATGCTCTCCTGGCCCTTTCGCCCCACCCGGCCGATGCGCTGTATCAATCGAGTGAAGTTCACCAACTGGGACACCACAGCGTCCAAGTCTCCTATGTCTATTCCAAGCTCCAACGTCGGAGTCGCTATGAGGGCATCGAGCTCTCCAGAGCGAAAGCTGTCCTCGGCCTTGTGGCGCATCTCCGTGGTCAGGCCCGCCCTGTGGATCTCAGCCTTGAGCTTGTTCTTCTTGGCGATCCTCCCGAGTACCTCAACGTTCTTGTGGCTGTTCCCGAACACCAGGACGCGGTACTTGTTCCATAAGAGGCTTTTCAAAGCGTCGATGACGAGGGATGTGTCGCTCCTCTCGATGGGATAAATCATGAGGAAGTGTACGGGCCCTTTCTTCCCGGTCTCCTCTGTCACCACCTCCACTTCCCTGTCGAAGAGCTGGGATGAGAATTCCCTCGGGTTGCCTATGGTCGCGCTGGTACCTATCAGCTGTAGCTTTTTGAACCGTCCAAGTCTTTTGAGTATGAAATGAATGTTGGTGCCGAATGCCCCAATGTAAGAGTGAATTTCGTCTAGCACCAGTAAATCGGCTTGTAGGACGAGGTTCTTAAAGTCGCTACCGGGAAGCATAAGGTGGACGTGGAGCATGTCCGGGTTGGTTATCAAAATGTCGGGCGGTGAAGACAATATTGCTGCCCTTTCTTTTTGAGGAGTGTCGCCATCGAAGACTGCGAAACTGACGCCTGTGGAGGCCTCTATGAGCTTGAACTTTTTGATCTGATCCCTTGCCAGGGCCTTTGTGGGGTATATGAACAGTGCGTGCACCCGGTTGCGCTTGCCAGAGGACAGTATCCTCTCGACGGCTGGCAAGGCAAAGGCCTCGGTCTTACCGCTTGCCGTAGGTGCCACTATCACGACATCTTTCCCGTCTTTGATGAGTTCCATGGCTCTTTCTTGAAATTCATAGAGGCGTTGAATACCCTGTTTTTGGAGGTATTCTTTGATCTTTGGATGAAGGGTGGAGTCCTCGACACTTGAGCCGTACCTCGCGTCGCTCTCCGGGAACAACTTGTATCTTACGGGGTAGCTGTCGCTCTGCATGAGGAGCGATTTCAAGGCTTGGGGGAGATCGTCGTACTCGAAGCCCTCTCTCTTCACTTCTTCCTTAAGCTCCTTCAGGTCTCTAGTGCTAAGGCCTACACTCCCCTCTTCGATGGAATTGATGAAGGATTGAAAAGCGCTTTTCTCGCTCTTTGCTTTAAGGGCATGACGCAGCCTGCATCTGAGGCAAACAATGGCGTATTTGTTTCCGTATTTTGTGATTAAGAGATCGCTGCCACAGCGAGGGCAAGAGCGCGCCATGATAGTTTATAGAATCTAGTTAAATAAAAAGGCTTCAGGGGGCTGTAGATTTCGGGCTCATATGCTGGACTTAAAATTTCCAGGATTGATACTAATAAATCATAATAAGGTCACCGTTCGAATTTAGCACATGCTCATAGATGAACTCAGCGAGTTTGGCATTCCTCAAGAAGTCATAGAGATACTGAAAGGAGAGGGGCTCGCGGAGCTATATCCCCCTCAAGAAGAAGCAGTCAAAAAGGGGCTTTTGAAACTCGAGAATTCCTTTGTTGTGAGCGTGCCCACGGCCAGTGGGAAGACCCTCATTGCAGAGCTACTCATGGTGCGCTCAATAATCGAGCGGGGTGGGAAATGCCTTTACATTGTGCCCCTTCGTGCCTTGGCTTCTGAGAAACTCGAAGACTTCAAAAAATACAAGTCTCTTGGTATAAAGGTGGGCATATCCACGGGAGAATATGATTCCACCGATTCCTGGCTAAAAGACTACGATATCATCGTGTCCACAAGCGAGAAAGCGGACTCGCTGCTTCGCCATAAGAGCCCCTGGCTTGAGGATGTAAATGTCCTGGTGGCAGATGAGATTCACCTCATCAACGACGGCGGCAGGGGCCCAACCCTGGAGGTGACTATCGCAAAGCTTCGCCATCTCAACCCAAAGATCTTGGTGCTTGGCCTAAGCGCTACCATACAGAACGCGGATGAGATTGCATCGTGGCTGAGCGCAAAACTCGTAAAGAGCGATTGGAGGCCGGTGAGGCTTCGAGAAGGCGTTTGCTACGACGACGAAGTATTTTATAACGATTCGACATCAGAGCGGGTGGAGCACTTCGCGAAAGGTACGGTATACAATCTTGCCCTCGACACGGTAAAAGACGGTGGACAGAGCCTCGTTTTTGTGAACACCAGGAGGAGCGCCGAAAGGTTCGCCCTTGATGCATCGTCCAAGACAAAGAAACTCATAAGTCCGGACGAGAAGAATGCATTATCAAAGCTTTCGAAAAAGGTACTGGGCTTGTTGGCGGAGCCCACTCAGATTTGTAGGAGGCTTGCCGAGAGCATAGAGGGGGGAACGGCATTTCATCATGCTGGCATGGAGGCGAGGCAGAGGAAGCTGGTGGAGGAGGCATTCAAAAGCAATTTGATAAAGATTCTCTCAGCCACACCCACCCTCGCTGCGGGCGTGAACCTCCCTGCCAGGCGGGTCGTAATAAGGGACTATACACGCTACGACGTAAACCTCGGGCGTGTGCCGATCCCAGTCCTCGAGTACAAACAGTTCGCGGGACGGGCGGGGAGGCCCAAATACGACACCGAGGGAGAAGCAATCCTTGTAGCGAAGAGCCCTGACGAGAGATCTAGGCTCCTGGACAACTACGTTTTGGCGGAGCCCGAGGAGATATACTCGAAGCTTGCAGTCGAGTCTGCATTACGAACCCATGTTCTAGCCACGATAGCCATGGGATATGCCAGCTCCCTTGAGGGATTGATGGAGTTCTTTTCGAAAACCTTCTTCGCCCATCAGGAGAGCCCGGAGATTCTTGAGGGCCATCTCACGAAGATAACATCATTCTTGGAACGGGAGGGATTCTGTGCAAAGAAGGACGATTACCTGGTAGCTACAGCTTTTGGCAAGCGTACATCCGAGCTTTACATTGATCCTATGAGCGCCGTGGTATTGAGGGATTCCCTCCAGCGGGCGCAGGATATGCTCACGAATGAGGTTTCGTATCTTCATGCAATCGCCCGTACGTCAGAACTTGGGGGCATCTATCTCAGGCAGAAGGATTACGAGTGGTGCACCCTCGCTGCCTATGAGTACAAAGAAGTCCTCCTCGCGGACCTGCCCAGCGAATACACCAACTCTTTTGAGTTTGAGGAGTTCCTCTCGGAGCTGAAGATG
>CBDUVV010000117.1:0-4789 GCA_965370755.1 uncultured archaeon
ATACCTGTCCAGGAAAGTGCATTTACTGCACGCGGGGCGAGGGCGCACCCCAGAGCTACACCGGTGAAGAGCCCGCTGCCCTACGGGCCAAGCAAGCCGAATACGATCCTTTTCAACAGGTGTCTCACAGGCTGAACCAGCTTCGTAACATAGGCCACCCCATCGACAAGGTCGAGCTCATAATAATGGGGGGCACCTTTCCAGCCCAACCCGGGGAGTACCAGGAGTGGTTCGTCAAGAAGTGCTTCGATGCCATGAATTCCTTCGATGGAAGCGATGGTTCTGACGGTAGTTTGCTCAAGTCGCAATCGTACAATGAGAATGCCGCTGTTAGGAACGTCGGAGTAACTGTTGAGACCCGGCCTGATTATGCTAAAGTCAACGACGTGGACCACATGCTTAGGCTAGGTGTGACCAGGGTTGAGCTAGGGGTACAGAGCCTCAGCGACGAGGTTTATTCCAAGGTAAATAGGGGCCATTCCGTAGAGGACGTTGTAGAAGCAACGAGGATTTTGAAGGACGCTGGCTTGAAGGTTTGCTACCACATGATGCCGGGTTTATTCACCGACATGGATGGGGACCGCGAGATGTTCCGCAACTTATTCGAGGACCCGCGGTTTAAGCCGGATGCCTTGAAGATATATCCGACCCTCGTGCTTGAGGGAACAGAACTATACGATCTCTGGAGGGACGGGGAGTACGAGCCCTATACAGACGACGAGGCCCTGGATTTACTGGTGGACGTGAAGAGGATGATGCCCAAATGGGTGAGGACCATGCGTATACAGAGGGATATCCCCGCGCGTCTGATAACCGCAGGGGTGAGAAAGGGCGACCTCGGCGAGCTGGTGAGGAAGAGGATGCAGGAGCTCGATGAGCGATGCAGATGTATTAGATGTAGGGATGCAGGTCATTTGTCTTACAGAGAGGGAATTAAGGTCGATGATGGAGATTTGTTAGTAGAAGAATACGATGCATCAAATGGCAAGGAGTACTTCATTTCGACCGAAGACGAGGGACACGATGCCCTGATAGGCTATCTCAGATTGAGGATCCCGTCCAATTCCGCTCATAGACCTGAAATCGAGGGAAAGTCAGCCGTGGTAAGGGAACTCAAAGTCCTTGGCCAAGCCTTAAAGTTGGGGGAGCACGCAGCCAAACTCGGACAACATGAAGGTGTCGGGAAGAATCTACTGAATAAGGCAGAGGAATTAGCTCTCTCAAAAGGAATAGACAACGTATTAGTGACAAGTGCTGTGGGAACTAGGGAATATTATAAAAAGGGCGGATACGAGCGTGTGGGACCGTATATGGGTAAATTTCTAGGATAGCTCAAACCTTCACGATAATGTAAATTCAATACACTATAATGTAAAGATACCTTTACATAATGGAAAGCTTTATATACTAGATGTCTAATATATTTTACTCGGTGGACGTGGGCACTATGAAACCTTCCGAATCCACCTATGGCAGGGATGGCCTCCTTCCTTTACGCATCATCCCTGCCTTCTACTTTATATTCCACTGGGTTTTATCATGAAGAACGTTCTTAAAGTCCAGCGTGCCATTAAAGAAATGACCCAAGATGAGCTGGCAAATGAAGTGGGCGTTACCAGACAGACGATAAATGCCATTGAAAAAGAGAAATATAATCCCTCTTTAGATTTGGCCTTTAAGCTTGCTCAGCTCTTTGACATGAAGATCGAAGACCTTTTTTTCTACAATGGTGATAAAAGTGGATAAACTCGCGAAGGTAAAGCTTGTTGTTTTCTCGGGGATACTCCTCATAGCCTCGATTTCGTATATTTTCCATCTATTACCATACAAGGCGATATGGCTCTGGTTCCCAATCCTCGCCTTCGTGGATTACTGGATAGACCAATATGCACAGAGAGCGGGAATGATCCTCGAAGATGAGCTGACGAAGCTTACTACCGAAAAAGCCGCGTGGGCGACCTTCCAATTGACAATTTTTCTTATCTTCATCACGATAGTCTATTATGATTTCAATAGAGCTCAGATAGACCCTCGCTATGTGCTGGTACAAATCGCAGGAGCCATGGGTATTATCTTTCTTATCGCCGATACGTATTACAACATCAAACTAGGAGCATGGGAGTAAAGTTTCCTGCTTAAACCCTTGTGAGTCCACAATTCTTCATCATTTGAATATATGCTCAATAGTTCACAACGTAGAACTGGTACTACACCGGGATGAAAAGATTTGTTGAGGGATTTCTACGAAAATGTTAAATCATGTGTTAGCTTCAGATGCAACTTGATCCCTGTTTTCTTCGTGCGCTATCTTAGTCTGATTCCTACCTGAACCAGCAATTACCATGACTTTCTGTCCAGTGGCCCAAACGTTGGTTTTCACGTATATCCTTCGGTTGCCAGGGGCTCTGAGGTACTCTTTCTCATCGTCCTCTAACACTTCTTTGACTACGTCGCCCACGCCCTCACCGGCATCCGGGCCGCCTAATATGACTATGAACTTATCTTTTTTGTATTGCTCAAAGTAAGAAGTGTTGGCCTGAATTACTTCAATACCTTTGTTTTCAATGAATCCAAAGAAATCCGATGCCAAGGATTGGTCAATTGTGTTTGCTAGAACGACTATCCTCGGCCTTTCTTCTTCGAAAGAGGGATTGTTGTATACAACTAGTTTGTTATCCGTATAAGTTAAAATCCAGCTTCCATTAGGAGACAAAATCACCGAGTCAACTTGGACCGTGGGTTTAAGTTGCCATACCACTGAATTATTTGTATTTGAGAAGTCGAAGAGAGTGACAAGAGTCATCTTCTCGTATTTAGTGCTCACGACGGTGTAGTTACCTTGGCTGCAATGGCTGTTGACCACGCCCAATTCCATGTTTCCGCTCTCCAAGCCGCCCCAGACTGAGATATCAAGTCCCCAATTAGACACTTTTTTCATGAAGGGTTTAGAAAGATTGCACGGATCCGTATAATTTGAGACGCTATCCTCAAGGCCAATTATATCCGGCTGCTTCGTGGTCGGATGATATCTGAAAATATGAACGGTTTTCTCCGATCCAGATATGTCTCCGAAGGCCAAGAAATGACCTTTCTCAGGATAAGGGAATACTGCGTTTGTGACATTCCAATTGGGCTTACCTAAATCAAAACCTGAGATGTTTCCCGAGTAAAACGGGAGAGCCTTTATTAGGCTGCCGTTTATGTCGATGGCATAGACGTTTCCATCCTTAGAAGCGGCCACAGCATAGTCGTCGACTTCAGAAATACCGACAGCAGTTATATTGTTCCCAGTTTTATAATCCCAGATTTTTTTTCCCTTGCGGTCGAATAAGTGAACTCTATCCCGTTCCCCAACAAAAACATAGTTCTTCGAGACTGCGATATCGAAAACATCCCCTTCTAAAATTCGATTCCATACTGGATTGATGGGTTCAAAAGCATAGGATGAGATTGAAAAGACCGACAAAGAAAGAACAGCTAAGATTATTTTGGAAACGCCCCACAGATACCATAAATCTTTCATAGTCCCACCACTAAAGACCTAGTGATTTGTTTTCGGATAAAAGGGTGTCGAAAAATTAGCCGCTGCTACCTTGTGAACGACTGGATTCTCGAGAAAGTTTTATATACACCACTAAGGAAGGCTATGGAACCATTATTACCGTGGCATAATGGGAACATATATTGGTTTTCTCGTTAGTGCTTAGTGGTAATTATGGGTCATGACAAGAATAGGCGTTGGCCCTGAAGTTGTGTTATAACAGATGGTGAAGGGCCGTTTTCCAAGTCATGGCATATGCATTGTGGAGACTCGAACTAGAGTATCGAGTCTGACGTTGGCTCAACAGTGGTGATACCCAGCTACGATGCGGTAACTATAATGTGTGCATGATCAATTCCGGTTGATCCTGCCGGAGGCCACTGCTATTGGGGTTCGACTAAGCCATGCGAGTTTCTGGTCCTTGTGATCAGAGCGGACTGCTCAGTAACACGTGGGTAATCTGCCCTCGGGACGGGGATAACCCCGGGAAACTGGGGATAAAACCCGATAGACAGAAATGTCTGGAAGGATTTTCTGTTCAAATCCTACGGGGCCCGAGGATGAGCCTGCGGCCGATTAGGTTGTTGGCGGTGTAAAGGACCACCAAGCCTGAGATCGGTACGGGCACTGAGAGGTGGAGCCCGGAGATGGGGGCTGAGACACGGCTCCAGGCCCTACGGGGCGCAGCAGGCGCGAAAACTCCGCAATGCGCGAAAGCGTGACGGGGGGACCTCAAGTGTGCTCACGTTTAGTGGGTACTTTTGCAGAGTATAAATAGCTCTGAGAATAAGAGCGGGGTAAGACCGGTGCCAGCCGCCGCGGTAACACCGGCCGCTCAAGTGGTGGCCACTATTATTGGGCCTAAAGCGTTCGTAGCCTGTCCATTAAGTCCCTTGGGAAATCCGCTCGATTAACGAATGGAAGTCCAGGGGATACTGGTGGACTAGGGGGCGAGAGAAGTCAGAGGTACTCCGGGGGTAGCGGTGAAATGCTGTAATCCTCGGGGGACCACCAGTGGCGAAGGCGTCTGACTAGAGCGCGCCCGACGGTGATGGACGAAAGCCAGGGGAGCGAACGGGATTAGATACCCCGGTAGTCCTGGCCGTAAACGCTGCGGGCTAGGTGTTACGTCCTCTACGTGGGGATGTAGTGCCGAAGAGAAGTTGATAAGCCCGCCGCCTGGGAAGTATTACCGCAAGGTAGAAACTTAAAGGAATTGGCGGGGGAGCACCACAAGGGGTGGAGTCT
>CBDUVV010000118.1:0-4749 GCA_965370755.1 uncultured archaeon
GGTACCAGCATGGAGAGCCATGGTCTCAAGGAATACTTAAAATGTATGGTTGAACGGCTTTCCGACGCCTATTATAAAAAACAGGGCGATTAGCAAAGCCTCCTCCTGCACCTCTGTTAGCTTTTTAAATCCAAAAACGCTTAGGGCTTCGCGTATCTCTCTGCGCAGAATCGAAAAGGACTTCATTTAGTTAGTGAACAAATTTAACGATTGAAAGTACCGTTTTTGTACCGGTGCACATCGTTTCTTCCAGCTTGTTCTTCCACCGCATCTTCGAGGGTCAGCTCGCCCAAGGCAACCTTCTCCGCCAGCTCCTTGGAGATGGTGATATCTCCGTTGAGTTTTCGGCTTTCCACCTGCAATTGCTTTATTTCACCAGGCTTCGGGTTGACATCGACCCGCCTCCTCAGTGCCACTCCATTCTTCGCTGCGATGTTCACAGCGGCCTCAATATCCCGAAGTCCTCGCGAAGTTATCTCTCCTGCCCCTGGTGTGGTGTCTGTCTCATCCACCGCCTCTATAACTACTGCCTCACCAAGGTTCTCTTGGAGGGTCTTAAGAATCCGTTTGCTATAAATGCCGCCTCCCATGCCTACCCGAAGAATTGATTTACGTCCCTGGTAGACCGAGATGGCCCTGTGCGCTGACTTTAATACGTCCTCAGGGGATTCCAACTGACTTGTCTCCATCAGCCGTCCGTCGACGAAAACAGCGATGCCCGGCTTCCTACCTGGATCCACACCCACAGTAAGAGTGCCGACATGTTTTATTCCCCTAGAAATCTTAAGACATCCGGATATGGCACATCTAAGATCCTCTCCAGAGACGATGTTCTCGAAATTAATTTTATCCCGCTCTCCGGGACTTGTTAAAACCACTTTTGTGTCTTCAGGGATAAGGTCTCCGAGCTTGAGACTTGTAAATTCAATTCCCATCCCTTTGAGTTGATTAACTGCTTCATAATAAAATCTTGAGTCCTGGGTTACCAGAGCTATCAATATTCCACCTGTCGCACATTGTTAAAAATGCTAACGATTAAAATACTCATGTTAACTAAGGAAATGGATGCGATGGAAGTTGAAACGGTCCTTGACGAAGTCGACAAAGCGATTATCCAGGAACTCCAAGGGAACCTGCCAGTGGTAGAGAAGCCCTTTGCAGCCCTGGCGGATAATGTAGGGGTGACGGAGGATGAGCTTTTCTCAAGGATAAAGAGACTCATGGATGTTGGCATTATCAGAAAGTTCGGGCTGAGGATAGATTCTAAGAAGGTGGGATTTGCAAGTACCTTAGTTGCGATGAAAGTTCCCTCAGAAAAGCTGGACGCAGTTGCTGGGAAACTGAACGATATTGAGAGTATCACGCATAACTATGCCAGAGATCATGAGTTCAACCTCTGGTTCACTGTAATCGAAAAAGATGAGGAAGCATTAAAGGAGACTCTAAAGAGGATTTCCGAAGAGATGGAATACAATGAAATGCTCAACCTCCCGGTCCTTAGAAAGTTCAAGATAAACGTAAGGTTCCAAGTGCGTTGAGGTGATGGAATTGTCAGCTAAATTGGATGAATCGGACGAAAAGATCCTAATTGCCATGCAGGATAATGTACCTCTGGTTTCCCGTCCCTTCTTAGCGGTTGCGGAAGAACTGGGTCTAAGCGAGGAGGAGGTTATACGCAGGGTGAAACGCATGATGGATGAAGGTATAGTGAGACGGTTCAGCGCCTCAATAAGACATCGTAAGTTGGGGATAACAGCAAACCCCATGATCGGTTGGAAGGTGCCAAGCGAGCGGGTGGAGGAAGTGGGAGAAAAGATGGCGTCCTTCGAGGAGGTGACCCACTGTTATGAACGGCCCATTGTACCAGGGAAATGGGAATACAACGTATTCACCATGGTCCATGGTTACGATAGAAAGAGCGTGGAGGAAACTGCCAAAAGGATCTCTGAAGAAACCGGTGTAAAGGATTATCGTCTGCTTTACAGCACCAAGGAGTACAAAAAGACCTATAAAAAATATTCTTGACTACTCGCGTAGTATGTTTCGTATCTCTTCTAAGAACCTATCCTTATTTATGGGCTTGGCGATGTGCCAATCGGCCAATGACTCGTGGAAGCTCTTGATCTTGTCTTGGTATGATTTCCGCACTGTGAGCATTACAACCTTGATATCCTTCGTCGTCTCATTGGTCTTTATCTTATGGCAAACTTCCCAGCCGTCCATTATAGGCATCATGACATCGAGGATTAAGAGGCCGGGCTTTTCCTTCTCTATTCCCTCCAAAGCCTCCTTTCCATTGTAGCATCCCCTGACCTCATGTCCCTCACGGCGGAGCATCTCACCAAATAATTTTACGATATCTTCCTCGTCGTCCACGATTAGAATGTTTGCCATTGGATCCCTTCAACCCTTAGTAATTCTATTCAACCATAACAAATCGGGTTATAATATATAAATGATTTTTAAAGAACTGTTGAAAAACTCTTAATCTCGGATAAAAATCCCATTAAAGTATGTAACAACGCTTTATTTTAAAAATAAGTAGGAAATTCCGTTTTTTAGAACTTAAAATTCACTAAGACGTGCTTTGAATCGGCAATTATAAATGAAACCTTGAGTTACTTGACATCGAAACACACCGTCTATTTTGAGTTACAAATTATTCGGTTTTAATACTGATTTTAAATAATATTTCAGAGGGGGGCTTCATTAAGGTAGATTAACTTCGAGGGATAAGATGATTGGATGCACCAAATTGCTCTGCGGAACGGTAACTCCGAGTGACGCGCTACGATACGGGCGTGATTCCTCGAAGATGCCCCACGAACTTCTTCAATTTTCGACGGACAAGAAACCCATAGTCGTCTGGAATACAACGAGGCGTTGCAACCTGCGTTGCAGACACTGCTATGCTGGAGCTGAGGACAAAGAATTCCAGGGGGAGTTGACGACCGAAGAGGGAATGGCCCTCATCGACGATCTCGCAGATTTCAAAGCACCGGTTATATTATTCTCCGGAGGCGAGCCCATTTTAAGGGAGGACTTGATGGAGCTTGGGCAGTATGCTTTGAATAAGGGACTCAGAACCGTGATATCCACCAATGGCACTTTAATTACTCCCGAGAAAGCCAGTGAAATAAAGGACGCTAACTTCTCCTACGTCGGCATAAGCTTAGACGGTATGGAAGGCACCAATGACAGGTTCCGCGGACATAAAGGTGCCTTCAAAAACGCTTTAAAGGGCATGGATAATTGCATGGAAGCTGGGGTGAAAGTCGGCCTTCGCTTCACCGTCAACCGGTATAACTTCAAGGACATACCCGCCATCTTCGACCTTATAGAGGAAAAGAGAATTCCGCGAGCGTGTTTCTACCACTTGGTATACTCGGGGAGAGGCACAAAGATGAAGGACGAAGATATTGACCACAAGGAGACAAGAGATGTCGTTGATCTCATATTCCGCAAGACCAAGGAATTTCACGATAAGGGACTTGATACAGAGATACTCACGGTGGACAATCACACCGATGGTGTCTACCTCTACCAGCGCTTGAGAGAGGAGGACCCGGAGCGAGCTGAGGAGGTTCTCCAGATGCTCCGCTGGAACGGCGGTAACAACTCTGGCATAGCCATCGGCAATGTAGACAACCTGGGCAACGTACACGCCGACCAATTCTGGTGGCACTATTCCTTCGGCAACGTGCTGAAGAGGAAGTTCAGCGAAATATGGATGGACACAAACGATCCCTTAATGGCAGGTTTGAAGAACCGAAAACCTCTTTTGAAGGGCCGGTGCAGCGAGTGCAAATTCCTCGACATCTGCAAGGGAAACTTCAGGGTTAGAGCAGAGGCCATCTACGGTGATGTGTGGGCCCCGGATCCAGCTTGTTATCTCACAGACGAAGAGATAGGGATAACCTGATTTCTTAACGAATGGATTTTTTCTCCCGAAGCTTTAAAGCCGTCTTCCAGCCATACTTTTCCTAATGCTTGAGATACTCAAACACGTTGGCCCAGCTAGGCTGGGAAGGTTGAGGTACGATGGGGCGGGAGTTCGTCTCGACGTTCGGACACCAAACTTCTTCTCATTATCAGGTGTTATAGAACACGAACTCAACCTCGCATCTTACGGTTCGGGTTTTGAGGGAGAAAATATTGTAGCGGACTATGGAAGCCTCTACGAAGATAAGCCCCTTTCACGTTTCGGAATCTTACCGGATGAAAAGGTCGGGCTGAAAGTTCCCCGGGAAATGGCGGAACACTCCGTGAAGAAGACCATCAAATTCGCAGGAAAGTACCCTGAATACGCCGCTGTAGTTCAAGGAAGTAGATACGTTGACCTAAGAAAGGAATGCGCAGAGGCGTTTAAAGACAGACCCCTGCTCGCAATAGCCGACTCCATGGAGCTAATAGGCAACCCACGCATGCTAGTCGAAATTGTTACGACCATAAGAGAGGCCATATCACCGAATTCCACCCTCTACATCCCATTTGCCCCACCTCATATGTTCTGTTTACTGGCATACATGGGTGTGGACTTGTTCGATATTGGGGACGCCATACTCAACGCCAAAAAAGGCATAATCTCCACTCAAAGAGGGCATATGCGTCTCGAAAAGATCGAAGAGCTACCATGCACCTGCAACATCTGCAGTGATAAAAGACCAGAGGACTTGCTCAAGGATCAAACCGCCATCCTGGGCCATAATTTCAACACCACCTTAAGCGCGGTCAAAGAGATGCGAGTGG
>CBDUVV010000119.1:0-4635 GCA_965370755.1 uncultured archaeon
TGATGCTCAAAAACGGTGAATATGAATCATGGATTACGTGAAGACCGGTATCGACGGCTTTGATAATATATTTGCTCATGGAGGTTATCCAAGAGGCAACCAAATCCTGGTCCTAGGCGGCCCGGGGAGCGGAAAATCCATATTCTGTGCCCAATATCTATACTCTGGGGCTAAGCTCTACGACGAACCTGGTGTATACGTAGCATTGGAAGAGACGCCGGAGAAAATAGCCAGGAACATGTCCTCCTTTGGATGGGACTTAAAGGGCCTTGAAAGCGAGGGAAAAATCAAATTTATAGATAGCGTTAGCCTCCGGGCAAAGGGAGACCAAGATATGGATCAGGAGCTCTTAAAGGAGAGCCTTGACGTGGGGAACATGACCGTTTTCATAGAAAACGCGATATACGAAATTTCGGCCAAGCGCCTCGTTATAGACTCTCTGGCTATGATGGGATTGTACACGAAGGATGAGTTTGCCCTGAGGTCAAAGCTCTTGAATCTATCCGAAAAGATATCATCATTGGGCGTGACCACGTTGCTCGTAGATGAGGCGAAGAGCAAAGATGTGGGCGTAGATTCTTTCCCAACGGAGATGTTCATGTTCGACGGTGTCATAACACTTGAACAAGACAGAAGTTCAAAGGAGAGAAGGCTATCCATAGCCAAGATGCGGGGGACAAAGCACGTGATAGGGGCGTTCGGCTTAAAGATAAGTGATACGGGTCTTGAAATAACCCTTTAACGTGATCCATAATCTCTTCATAGGATTTTCTTTGAAACGCGCGGCCAGTGCTTTGGAGGGCAATCATTATATTATGCTCCCCGTTTTACATTGATTCGGTGATAGCTTGCTCTGGGAAGTTCGGATAGCATACAAGGCGGGTGTCCAGGATACCGAGGGGGAGAGCACACTTGATGGACTCCGCTCGTTGGGCTTCGAAAAGGTGGAAGAAGTCAAGACAGCTAGGGTTTATCTCATCGAGGGAGACTACTCCAAACGCGACGTGGAGGAGATGTGCAGGCGGCTTCTCGCCAACCCGGTAAGTCAGGACTATGTGATAAAGAAGATCGGGAAGAAGAAATGAGAACCATCGACATCCTCGAGGCCGATGATGAATTCCTTTTGAAGTTGAGCCGTGAGGGCCAGTTATCCCTCAGCCTGGAGGAGATGCGGGCCATCAAGGATCACTATTCCAAATTGGATAGAAATCCATCGGACGTAGAGCTCGAAAGCTATGCCCAGACGTGGAGCGAGCACTGCGTTCACAAGACCTTCAGCGGCGTAATTACAGTTAACGGGAAAACCGTGGATAACCTCCTTAAGAGCACTGTGGCCCGTGTCACTAGAGAATTGAAGCCCAAGTGGTGTTTCTCCGTCTTCGAGGATAATGCTGGCATAGTGGACTTCGAGGATGATATTGGAATAGCCTTCAAGGTCGAGACCCACAATCACCCATCTGCACTAGAACCGTTCGGCGGCGCTGCCACAGGAGTTGGGGGCGTTATAAGGGACGTTCTTGGGGTATGGGGTGAGCCCATTGCGAACACCGATGTCCTCTGCTTCGGCCCTCTTGACTACCCCTACGATAATCTCCCTAAGGGCGTGAAGCACCCTCGCTTCATCTATTCCTACGTGGCAGCTGGGATAGGAACATACGGCAACAACATGGGCATACCGACCGTCAATGGTGCCATATTGTTCGATGAGGATTATGTGGGCAATCCCTTGGTCTTCTGTGGTACACTGGGGCTCGTGAACAAGAAGAGGTACTTTCGGAAGGTCAAGGCCGGTGACCTGGCTCTTCTCGTGGGTGGTAAAACAGGGAGGGACGGCATCCACGGCGTCACATTCGCATCGGCTGAACTTCACGATGAGTCCCAAGATGTTTCCGCAACAGCAGTGCAGATAGGCGATCCCATAGAGGAGGAGAAAATAAAACGAGCTTTACTTAAGGTCCGCGATGAGGAGTTGGGCTCAGGCATAACGGATCTAGGTGGAGGTGGCTTGTCCTCAGCCCTGGGCGAGATGTGCCACACGTACAAGCTTGGCGCAGCCATTGACCTTAATAAATTACCATTGAAATACCCGGATATGAGTCCATGGGAGATATGGACCTCGGAGTCCCAGGAGAGGATGCTCTTGATGGTTCCAGAAGAGAACGAGGAAAAAGTCCTGGAGATATTTGCCTCAGAGGAGGTGGAGGCCGCCATAGTTGGGCGGTTCACTGAGGATAAGAAGCTCGTGATAAGATTCAACGGAGACGAGGTGGCCAACCTGGATGTTGAGTTCCTCTTCGAAGGCATGCCGCGAGTGGAGAGAAAAGCCCAATGGAACAGGTCAGATTATCAGGACCCTGAGTTGCCATTGAAAGATGATTGGACTGAGGATCTGCTTTCAGTATTGTCAATGCCGGATGTGGCGAGCAAGGAGGAAGTGATCAGGACATATGACCATGAGGTCAGGGGTGCAACCGTAATAAAACCCCTTCAGGGAATCGAGGGTGATTCTCCGGGCGATGCAGCTGTGATAAAACCCTTGCCAGATTCTTGGAAGGGCGTTGTAGTCTCCAATGGAGTTAACTCATATGGCAGAATAAGCCCCTACTGGATGGCGGCCAGCGCCATAGACGAGGCAATCAGGAACAACGTGGCAGTTGGAGGGAGGAGAATAGCAATTCTTGATAATTTCTGCTGGGGGAACCCGGAAAAGGAGGACAATTTAGGGGGGCTTGTGAGGGCCTCCAAAGCCTGTTACGATTTTGCCAAGGCATTTGGCACTCCATTCATTTCAGGCAAGGACAGCCTCTACAACGAGTCTCACGTCGGACCGGTGCTTCCAACACTACTCATCTCGGCAGTTGGAATACTGCCGGATATTAGGAAGGCCGTCACCATGGACCTAAAGAGCCCCGAGAGCAGCATCTATCTATTGGGTGAGACGAGGGACGAGCTTGGTGGGTCTCAATACTA
Source organism: uncultured archaeon (assembly GCA_965370755.1). Taxonomy (GTDB): domain Archaea; phylum Hydrothermarchaeota; class Hydrothermarchaeia; order Hydrothermarchaeales; family JAZGAD01; genus CBDUVV01. The sequence goes on from CBDUVV010000119.1 coordinate 2,971, forward strand.
TAAATCCAAGGGCCACGTGGGAAGCAGAGTTCCCAGTGTGGTGGTAGGAGAGGCCAAGAAAACAATGTCTAGCCTGCTTTGCGCTATGGACAAAGGCATGGTAAAGTCGTGTCATGATATTTCCGATGGCGGCCTTGGCGTAGCCGCGGCCGAGATGGCATTCGCCGGCGACATTGGGATGGAGCTCTCTATTTCTGCCGTGCCTCTTTTTAGGAAGATGAGAGCTGATCACGTATTGTTCTCGGAGTCCAACAGCAGGTTTCTCGTGGAAGTTGCCCTGGAGAACGCCGATAGCTTCGAGGCTTGTATGCAGGGCAAGTACAACCTCATCGGGAGGACCTTAAAGGAGAAAGTTCTGTCGGTAGAGGACGAGAAGGGCAAGAGCATCGTGTCAAGTCGCTTGGCCGACCTCAAAGCATCGTGGAAAGGTGGACTTAATGGAAGAAAGTAACCCCGATTATGAAGGTATAAGGATTTGCGTTCTTCGTGGCCCGGGCACCAACTGCGACGGCGAGACGAGGCAGGCAGTACTTGAACTTGGTGCTAGTTCCGATGTGGTGCGAATCGATAAGCTATCTAAACTTGCTGATTATCACGGCCTCATTATACCCGGGGGATTCTCATACGGTGACCACGTACGCTCAGGTGCCATAATGGGGAAGCTCATGGTCAGCAGGTTCGGAGAAAACGTCAAAAGTTTCGCAGAGGGGGGCAAACCAGTACTAGGGATATGTAATGGATTTCAGGTGCTAGCCGAAGCTGGGCTCTTACCGGGATTCGAATACGGCGCTGTGGAGATGGCCCTTGGGAGGAACAACTCCTCTCGCTTCGAGTGCCGATGGAATTACCTCAAGATGGACAACCGGGGAAAATCCATTTTCACTAAGGGTATGCCCGACCTGGTCAGGATACCTGTGGCCCATGGGGAGGGCAAAGTGATATTTCCACCTGGGAGGGAAGATGAGTTCTTGAAGATGCTAGAAGAGGGCGATCAGATAGTCTTCAGGTACGCCCTGAGCAATGGCGAAAACGCCGAGGGAAGCTACCCCAATAATCCAAATGGCTCTATAGCCGACATAGCGGGAATCTGCAATCTAGACGGTAATGTCATGGGCATGATGCCCCATCCGGAGAGGGCATTTTATAGGTACACTTACCCGGACTGGACCCGTGGAGATGGAGATGGATTTGGTGACGGATACGGTGTGTTCAAGAATATGCTGGAATACGCCAAGGGCTTCCTTTGACTTGAAAAACCCATTTACGACAGCAATTCAGGACCCACAGATCCTTCTTTTCACTTCTCTGTAATACTCCAGCACATCGCCCATGTCCCTCCTGAACCGATCCTTGTCCATAACCTCTCTTGTCTCCGCATCCCAGAAGCGGCAGGTGTCGGGGGATATCTCATCTGCGAGGAGGATGTCGCCGTTTGCATCCTTCCCGAACTCAAGCTTGAAGTCCACGAGGATGATGCCTCGCTCAATCAAAAACTCCTTGAGATAGCCGTTTATCATATGGGTCAGCCGTCTCATCTCGTCAAGCTCCTCCCTCGCCGCGGCGCCCAGTGCCATTGCTACTTCGTCGTTGAGCATTGGATCGTGGTACTCGTCGCTCTTGTATCCAAATTCCACAATTGCGGGATCAAATTCCACACCTTCCTTG
>CBDUVV010000120.1:0-4634 GCA_965370755.1 uncultured archaeon
CTGAAAGGTTAGGATCCTCGAAAAGCTTGAAACCCCTCACCCCTTCAACGCCCTTGACACCAAATATATCTAGGCACTCTTGGTTCGCATCGATTAAATTTCCCTTCGAATCATACAACTCGATACCTATTGGTGATTGGTCATAGACACTCCTAAACTTCTCTTCACTTTCCTTAAGCGCCTCCTCCGCCCGCTTATGATCGGTGACATCTCTTTGGATTGAGAGATAGACCTTCCCGTGCTCTTTATGGTCGAAGACGGAGATGCTCGCTTGGCCCCAGAATTGTGTACCATCCTTTTTGATGTTCCTAACTTCCCCGTTCCAATAACCATTTTTTTCCAGCGACCTCCTGATTTCATTAGCTGTGTCTTGAGGATCCTTATCCGTGGGGGCATTGATAATTGAAACATGCTTACCGACCATTTCACCCGGGCCATAGCCAAACATCCCCTCAAATTTAGGATTAGCATAGACAATGATAAGGTCATTGACACGGACAAGATAAACACCCTCAGACATATTCGCCGCAATCTCACTTTGAAGACGCAAATCCTCCTCAGCCCGCTTACGATCGGTGATGTCCCTACCAATCTCGATACCTGCTACGATCTTTCCTGTTGAATCCTTTAAAGGCGATGCCGTATTTTCGAAGCATCTTATTCCCGTATCAATAGACACACTCCTTTCAACTGTATGGATCTTGCCGTCCTTGAAAGACATGACCAAAGGGCATCCCTCACAGACATGCTCCCTGCCCTCAAATGCCTTGTAACAGTGCACACCGACATGGTCGCCGATTATATCTTTACTAACCGGATTTTGGTATAAAATCTTAAAATCTGTATCTTGTATGCTGAGACTATCACCTATGGCTGCAACAATTGCTTCTGATTTAGTCCTTTCTTCTTCGGCCGTTACAACAGCTGCCTGCAAAGCCTTCTCAGCCTGTTTGTGATCGGTTTCCGTCCGTTCCAATTCGGCAACGCGATCACGAAGCGCTTTCAACTCATCGAGGAGTTGTCCTTTTGTTTTGTCTTTATCCCCCTTCATATTGCTCCTTATAGCTCCGCCTCAGCCAAACAGCCACCTATATTAAACCCGGAACCACTTCCCAATGATTCTCGGAGATTGGATTTTAAGCTATTTAAATTAACCTGTTTAATAATATACATTTTTGTACACATTATATACACTGGTCCTTCATTCGTAAATGGAGTTTTTACTAATGGCCGAATCGGTAAAAAGGTGTTTTACTATAACCTCCGGATAATCACCCTTTTATGTGTAATTTCAGTAATCTTTTAAATTACTAGTAATATAAATAGTTTATTCATATACAATAATGCTTATGTTCTCAAATTAGAGTGTATATGACTGAAAAAACTCTGGCAATGAACATAAAGAAGGTTAACAAGTGGGGAGCGGGACGGGCGGTTTTCATAACAAAGGAAGCGAATATTTTCGGATGGAACGAAAAGACCTATGTAACCGTTTCTGCTATTAGAGACGATGATGGAGATAAGATAGTAATAAAGAAGATAGTAATCGCTTGAAATGGAAACCAGTTTTATTTGTCACAGGTAATGTCAACCATTTTTGTCCCGCACCGGTTTCAGAAGGCCAAGGAGTGGCTGCCACCAAGTCAATCAATAGGCTCTAGGCCATGTTAAATAACCCCGATTTTAGAAATAGAAGATTCAGAAGTTATGTTACTAACCTTTTTTGACCCATTCCACAGCCTCGCCGTAGTCCTCAACAACTTCAGGATACTCCAGCTCCGGCCTCTTCACTATCACGATCTCCATGCCGAGTTCCCTTGCGGCCTCAAGCTTCTCTGTAAGGCCGCCAACCGCCCCACTCTCCTTAGTCACCAAGACGTCTGCTTTATATTCTTGGAACATCGCCAGATTTTCTTCCCTCGTGAAAGGTGGAGTCGCAGCTATTACGTCCTCTCGCTTGAGCCCTAGTCTCATGCATTTTCCCACGATTTCGACATCGTCCAGAACCCTTACGATGACCCTTTTCCCAGTGCAGGCGCCAAAAAAGACATCGAGGTTATTAGAGCCGGCGGCATAGAATATCACTTTCCCGAGTTCAGCTGCTTTAGCCCCGGCTTCCTTGAAATCATCAACCAGAAATACACCTTCGCCAAAGTTGTCTATAGACTGCCTCTCAAATCTCAAGTATGGAACACTGAGTTCTTCACATGCCCTCATAGCGTTAATCGAGGCATCGGTTGCGAAGGGGTGAGTTGCATCCACTGCGGCTTTAATTCCTCTAGCGCGAATTATATTGATCATTCCTTCTTTGTCCAACGTACCTATTGTCTCAGTGGCTCCTGCCGCTTTTGCAAGCCTAATCCCCCGCTCTGTGACGGCGCTGGCTAATAAATCAAAGCCTCCATTCTTGAGGCGTTTTATGATCTCGCTAGCATCCCTAGTGCCTGAGAGGACCCATATCACTCCTTCATCCCCCTTCCCTTGTAGCCTCTAGGAGTGACCATCCATCCCCGATACTCGAAGGTCTCGGAGTTTCCTATTATCACAATTGTTAGCATGTCGATATCGTGGTCGAGAACTCCATCAAGAGTGGTAACTGCCTTTTCCTCGCCGTGTCTCATGGCCCTGCGAACGATGCCCACAGGTGCATCGCCAGGCCTGTACTTCTTCAATATTTCTACAGCCTTCTCCAGCTGCCACTCCCTCCCTTTGCTCCGAGGATTGTACAATACAACTACGAAGTCACCCGCACCCGCATTCTGAAGCCTCTTTTCTATCTCCTCCCACGGAGTGAGTAAATCGCTGAGGCTGATGGAAGCATGGTCATGTCCCAAAGGCGACCCCAGGAGAGCTGCTGCAGCGTTGGCCGATGTAACACCAGGTACTACCTCCACTTCCACAGAAAGATCGTTCTCTTTTAGGTACTCCATCACAATGCTCCCCATGGCGTAGACCCCTGGGTCCCCACTACTCACCAAGGCAACCTTCTTGTCACGCGCTCTCTCCACCGCCATCTTGGCCCTTTTTATCTCCTCCTTCATCCCAGTCTCAAGCACCTCCTTCCCGTCCACCAAGTCCCCGAGCAGATCCGTGTAAGTCTTATACCCAACTACTACATCTGCCTCCTTCAAGACCTGAATAGCCCTCCCCGTCATATGATCACGCGAGCCTGGGCCCAAACCGACTATGAAGAGCTTTCCCACGTCTTCTCCTCCGCTATGGCTACGGTAACCCCGCTGTATCTTCGCTTACCTTGAACAAGTCTGGCACCCCTCCCGGCAAGTACAGCGCATGGCTCGCAAACTGCTCCAACCCCAACTTTTGCCCGCACGTCCGCCGATGTATCAAACAGATCCTCGTTTTCTTTAATCTCATCACTTTTAACGGCCAGCAAGGGAACTTTCATCTCTTCAGCAACGTCCACAAGTCCCTTTTCACTTGCCTTGAAATCGGCAGTCGCCAGGGCCCTTACGCTATCTACGCTAAGATTGGCTTCCTTCAGACTATCCCTGATTGCACTCATTACATTACCTCCCTCGACTCCCCTTTTCGCACCGAGGCCGACGACGAGATTCTTAGGCCTCAAGATGGCGGTTGGAACGCCCAGCTCATACATCTCCTTGTTGGTAACCACAATGAGGGCGTCGTAGCCATCTGATGAATTCGTCACGGGGAGGGGCCCGTTGAACTCTTGAAGAAATTCCGAGCCTGATAGATCAGAGTCCACTAATATGCCCACCTTTTTTTCGTTTACAATGGCAGCATTTGCGCCCTTCAAATCGGAGTCGTAGTCCAGCTGAAGACCCATCTCAGCGGCCACTTCTTCGACACAGGGTTTTCCTTGGACGTCTGTTGCCGTCGTCACAACTGGCTTACCGCCAACAGCCTCGGCTATCTTCTTCGTCAAAGCATTGGCACCTCGATGTCCCGAGAGAACGCTTATCGCATGTCTGCCAGCCTCGTCCACAACAACTACGAGGGGGTCACTTCTCTTGTCACCTATCTCGCTTGCTATTGTTCGAACTACGATTCCTAGGGCCATCACAAAAACCAGGGCATCGTACTCGTGAAAAGACTTCTTAATGAGTTCCGCGGAAAAATCGTAATAATCGGCCTCTAGTAAATCGTTTATTTTCCCGGCCATCATCCTGCCCCTATCTGTCACAGAGAAGACAGCAGTTCTCATCCCTCGCTCTCCTTTTTCCTAAAACCGTGCTCAAAGTCCCTGGAATAGAGCTTCGACCTACCTGCCTTAGACCGAAGGAAGTCTCCAACCAATATCAAGGCCATCTTTTTCACACCCTGGGCTTTGACCTTCTCGGCTATGTCGTCCAACGTGCCCTCGATTATCTTCTCGTCATCCCAAGAGGCCCTGTAGACTACGGCTGTGGGCATATCCCCACCATAGCCCTCCTTGAGTTTTCCGATCGCGTCCTCGATCATATGAGTGCTGAGAAAGATACCCATGGACGATCTGTGTTTTGCAAGTGCAGCTAGGTCCTCGCTTTCGGGCACCGGCGTCCTTCCGCTGAGCCGCGTGATTATCACACTTTGAGACCCGTCAGGAACCGTATACTCCTTGCCTATTGAGGCTGCTGCTGCGAATAAAGAGCTAACCCCAGGGATGATTTTAT
>CBDUVV010000121.1:0-4559 GCA_965370755.1 uncultured archaeon
GATTCTTCCTCTTTAAGAGTCCCACGGATTCCAGTAGCTTTTCTGCCTTCTCCGCCACATAGCCCTCATGGGTGACCACGACTATGGTTCTTCCTTCTTTATGCAGTTTCTCGAATATTGCTAGGATCTCCTTTCCAGACTCCGAGTCCAGGTTTCCCGTGGGCTCGTCTGCCAGGATTAGGGCTGGGTCATTTGCTAGCGCCCTTGAGATGGCGATCCTTTGCTTCTGTCCTCCTGAGAGTTGAGATGGAAAATGATTCTTCCTCTCTAAGAGTCCCACGGATTCCAGTAGCTTTTCTGCCTTCTCCCTCCGCTCCTGTACTCCCATATTCTGGATCATCATCGGGAGCTCCACGTTCTCTATTGCGCTTAGGGTGGGGTAGAGGTTGAAGAACTGGAAGACGAAACCTATCCTCTTCCCCCTGAGCCTGGCGAGCTGCGAGTCACCTAGGCTTGATATGTCGGTGCCCTCCAGATACACCCTGCCCGATGTGGGAAGGTCCAGGCATCCTATTATGTGGAGCATGGTGGACTTCCCGCTTCCGGAGGGGCCGCTTATGGCCACAAATTCCCCCTCGTCCACGGATAGGTCGACCCCGTTTAGGGCGCGGACCTCTATCTCGTCCATCTTGTAGAGCTTTGTGACTTTTTCGAGCTGGATGATTGCGTCGCTCACTTTAATCACCTCCGCCATAGGGCATGACCTAATTTTCCATGACGCGATCCACTACCCTCTGCCATCCAATCCCTGGCTTCGACGATTAGCACAGCTTTTTCCTCTTCCAAGTCAACACCAACACGATATGCTCGATCATCAGTCGCCGAGGAAAAATATACGAATACGATAGTTGTGGTGGCGCCTGATTCTGGACTCACCCTTAAGCCAACATCTCTAACTGTGGATGCGAATTCTTCCGTGATCCGCTCTGCTAGAGCTTCTGTCGCCACATCCACTGCTAGTTGCTTCTCTTTATCCCCTAGCTGGACCCTGCGATCCTGATGCACTGAATAACCTGCGACTATGGTAAGGACAAAAAGCCCGATTATCGCTAACGAAAATATTTTCCACTTATCGGCCATGGGAAAAACTCGGTGAAATAACATATAGTCTTAACCTGAAATTGATTTCAATAAAATGAAATTAGTGCTGGTCTTTCAGGACTATACGGTTAGTCATCCCGTGTTTGATCTTGAGAATCAGATCCTTTTCTTCAAGCTTATTCAGAAGTCTTGTCACCTTTGCCTTGTCAAAACTTGTCTCCATGATTAAATCTTTTTGAAGCATTTCCCCTCCAGAGTCCAATATGTGCTTATAGACCTTCCTTTCATCCCCTCTAAGTAGCTTCAAAGCTAGGGGCGCAATCTCCATCTTCTTTGCGGGGGCCATTTCCACTCTTTCGGGCAGAAGTAAATAAAAGGCTGCCATCCCAGCTGCCCATGAGCTTACAATAAGTACGAGAGCGTCGGCAAACGTGAAGTACCCACCGCCTTCCACGGGTATCGCCTGACCGTCTTCGATTAGAATCTGAATTGATCTCGAAGCGAACAGCTTAGTTGTTAGAACTATAATTGAGACCATAAGAACGATTAAGGCTATCGCATTGCTTTTCTGCCTCATAGGTTTAAATCGATGAAATCATCATATATTATCTTCGGCATTACTATTGTAAGGCGGTGAAAGAGGACTTCTAATGGAGGGCTGATTACGGAGCATCTAACGAATATTGACGAATTGAGGGAAATCGCCTGGAACTTCCGGGCGTCCAGGGTACTGCAGTTGGCCCACAAACTGGACATCTTTACACTCCTGTCCAAAGGCCCCTTGACCGCAGGAGAGGTGGCAGAAGAATGTGGAAGCGACCCCAAGATGACGGAGAAGCTCCTCATTGCCTGCTGCGCTTTGGGGCTGACCCAATTCGAACAGGGGCGATACACCAATTCAGAGCTGGCAGAAAAACATCTCGTGCAGGGAAAATCCCACTACCAAGGCAACTGGATCACCCACATGAGAGACGACTTATGGGATTACTGGGGCGAGGGGCTTGAGAAGAAATTAGGGGGAAGAAAAGCAATCGATGACAGCGACCATGGGACCTTTATTTTGGCTATGCACGAACTCGCTGTCTCGGGCGAAGCCGAGGAACTTGCTGAACGCGTCGACCTTAGCAACAAAAAACTCCTTTTCGATCTGGGCGGAGGACCCGGGACTTACTCGATATACCTGTGTAAACAAAACCCAAAACTAAAGGCAATAATATTCGACCTGCCGGAAACCATAGGGATAACAAAGAAGATCATTGATGAATTCGGGATGTCGGATAAGATTTCAACGATAGAAGGGGATTGGGAGACGGAGGAATTCGGTTCAGGAAACGACATTGTATTGATGTCCAACGTTCTCCACGGTGCAGGGAGCGATGCCGAGATGAAGCTAAAAAAGGCTTACAAGAGTATGAACGAGGGTGGGCTCCTAATCGTAAGGGACTTTATTTTAAACGAGACTAAGACCGCCCCTCTTTCCGCGGCCCTCTTCAACTTGATGTTGGGGAGCTATTCGACTAAAGAGATGATGGATCTTATAATGGACAGCGGATTTGTAAACGTAAGGGAACTCGAGATTCCTCACCAGAGCCACTCCATATATTTGGCGGATAAGATCTAACAGTCGAAGAATTTGGCATCTGCCAGATAAAGGAACACAGCAACAATCAAACCAAAAACCAGGGATTGATATTCGAAAATCAAAAAGATTAAATATAGGGAGGTAGAAAGCCAAGTTGCCTATAGGGTTATGGGGTGATGATGCAGGGTTTTGAGCAGTCGATTTTGAATCCTTCCTTCCTTTTCGGCTGTATTCTGTCCCTGTGTCCCTATAGGCTAAAAAAAGGTGTGGAGCAACAAGAGAACGGTGCCCACCCGTTCCTTAGTCGTTAACCACGAGTTCGCGTATCAGTTGGACTTCCTTGGGGTATTCGTCGGACAGCTCGTCCAGTACACCCAGTTCTTCGGCCATCCTTAAAAACTCGGCATGATGTTCGATAAAATCCCGCTTTTCTCGTCTTACTTTTGCCATGAACAGGTCACCTCAAAGACGATGCAAAAGTCGTGCCCTTTTAAAGATTACTAAAAAACAAAAAATATTACAATTCGGCGATCTTATTTCTTTCTTTTGAGGGAATACGCCACAATAATTAGGCCCGTGAGAATGAATCCATAGCCCGACCAGCGGGAAGTGCCGCTGTCGCTTGTAATCAAAGTTCGTGAACCGAAGATGAGAGAAAGCCCTAAAATAGCATATACGGTCTTTGCGATTGTGTCTTTAAGTTCATCGATTAAACCCAAACAAAACACTTCCTGATAGTTACTCCAAAGGAGAATTTGGTCGTGTTATATACAAATTACCGTACGTGACGGTGGTTTCGGGGCTCTCTGCAAAACACTCTTGATCAGCCTTCCTTACCCTCCCAGTATTCCTCTGCCTCTTCTTCCATCTCTTCCAGCCGGTCATAGTAGTCGGGGAACTCGTTAAGATGGGCCAACGCGATTTTCCCAGTGGTCAGGGCATCATCGTCAGTGACATTAGTTGCTGAATCCACTGTCCCATGCTCTAGCTCCACGTCCATTCCCCTCCTGAACTGGTCGACGTCGAACTTATCCCACTTCAGGCCGAGCTTCTCTCCTATCTCCCTTGCTTCTTCCTCAGTAAAGTGCTTCTTCATCCGTTCCACCTCGTAATTGTGATAAAATGGGGTTGGGGTTTATACAAGTTTCTATATCTGCATCTTTACTCTTAACATGTTTATCCTATTACCGACTAACTGCCGTGAAATAAAAAAAGATGGAAAAGGGGGCCTACGTTAGATAAACGAGGGCCCCACCCATCACTGCTCCAAAGATTATGTGCATCATGACGGTCATCAAGGGAAGCATCATGCCTTTCTTCATGCCGAACATCCCAAGATCGTTATCTGGCAAAATGACTAGTCCGAGGAACATCTCGGGTCCGAGGAGGGCAAAAACCAGGGCGCCAAGAATTGACAATGAGAAGCCCAATATACCGGATATAATGATGTAGCCGAGGGCGAAACTTATCCCTGTAAAGAAGTGAACTCCCATCCACATGCTTTCACGACCAATGTTGGCGGACACCATCTGCGGGATGACAACATCCATCTTTATACCCATCTTTGGCATAATCATCATAACAATGGACATGGCTAGGGCTCCTGCCAACCCTGCGATAACCCCACTGATGAGCAAGCTAACGGTCATAGTTCCCGAATAGAACGCCCACGCGAATACGACAAGACCACCGACAATGAGCACGGGCGCAAGTTTAGCTAGAATATGTTTCTTTCCATCCATAACTCTCCTCACCTCCGGATTATATGGATAAATTTGTTGGAACTAAGATAAATACTTTACAATTCGTTTTAAGATTCCATTGTGCGGAACGAAATTCTATGAAACCCGCTAAGTATAAATTAAAAAAAATAGCAACTGCCGGGATCAAATAGTAACAGGTAGCGCCGGGGAGGGGATTTGAACCCCTGAGTACA
>CBDUVV010000122.1:0-4555 GCA_965370755.1 uncultured archaeon
AATGTTCTTAGGGGCCTGATGTTCTTGCTTACTGACTTCCCAGTTCTTCGAGTTCAAGAGGATGCTCGTGCTCCATCTCCTCTCTTGTCATCTTGCCTGTCCAGATCTGCATCGCCAAGGGAAATGTACCCGGCTTCCAGATTGCTGTATATAAGTGGAACACTATCACTACTGCAACCGCAAGGATCGCCTCGTATCCGTGGATCAATCTTGCCCAGTTGTAAACTCCTAGGGGCACGGAACCGAGTATGTTCAACGAACTCGAACCAAAGCTGAACCACATAATGGCTCCGGTTACGATGATTATGACCGAACCTGCGGCTCCAGCCCAATAGTCAGCCTTCTCGAACCATGAGTATCGCCCGAACTTTGGCTTCTCACCGCTCATGAAAAGGTGGTACTTCATGTCTTGGACGAGGTCATTCAGATCCTGCTTCGTGGGAACTATTGTTTTCTTGCCCTTGTCTAAAACTCCGTAGTACACAACATGCGCTGCACCCAGTCCAATGAATGTCACCGCAGCAATCCTGTGCAGCAAGCCCCTATTATCCATGCCTCCAACCAAATTGACCACGAACTGGGCCCACCCCATATTGGGATACATCAGGGCCAAACCAGTTACAGCCAGGGTGGTAAAGGCGAGGAACCAAACTAAGTGCTGGACCCTCTGCGACACCGTGAACCTTGTGTATTCCTCAGCCATCTTACTCGCCTCCTTTACCCGATATACTCCTAATGAAATCCGTCACCACGTACAAACTAAAGAAGCCGACAGCCCCAGGTATAAGTATCGTGTAAAAGAGCTTTATCAGCCCGGAAACGGATACACCCGCTATCGAGACGGGATCTATCATGTGCATGCTTCCCAAAGCGACGCTCAGCGTTGCATCGTGACAATCTTCTTGACCGCAGGTATCAGCGCGGTTCTCTGCGCTTATAGCGGACGCTGAATCGTCTGCTGTGAGCACTCCATGGGAATTGTGACAGTCCGAGCACACGGCAACATTTTCCTGCCCAAGGGAAAGGGCCTTACCATGATGGGTATCCTGGTACGACTCGTAGGCGTTCACAAAATCGTATTTTTCTGCAATTGCATCGCTGCTGTGGCACTCTTCGCCCAGTACACCCCCGGCACAAGAGTTAAGGCTCTCCGTTTTGCTGAGGTCCGCTAGGCTTACTGTGTTGTGGGCATCGTGACAATCAGTGCAGCCCGCAACATCCTCGCCGTCGGGCGCCTCTATGCCCAAAGCCGCCATCCTTTCGGGATCGCCAAGGGCCAACATTACTCCCTTACCGTGGACATCCTCCTTAAAATCGGGAAAGACATCCTTCGGGTTTTCTGTATCTATGGGTGTAAGGCCGTGGCACCTTGCGCATATTACTATTATCTGTTGCTTTGAGAGGCCCTTCTGGACTACGAGGGAGTATTCTCCATCCGCATCTTCTGCACCATACAAAGAAGGTGCCTTGTAGTCGATGGCCTCCTTAGCCACCTCTATTGGCCCATGTTCGAGAGTGTATGCCTCGAATGTCACATCAGCGTGATCATCCCTGTAACTCCCACCGAATTCATCGAACTTCGCGAGGCTTCCTATTGGAACCGACGCGGCGTGGCATCTCTCACAAGTAACTTCGTTTTCCGCGTGAATACTGTCTTCCCAATCTCTGGCGGGGTCGCTTAGCTCCGAATCGTCTTCTTCCACGTGACAATCGTAACATGCGTCCGTATCAAAGTTCTCAGAAGGAGCCAGTACAGAAGCTCCCTGAGCATGCACTGGAAGTACTAACATACTGATAATAATCAATAAACCTATCGCTTTCAAGATTTCCATAGCTCACTCACCACCGTATCTATGGTATTAGATGTCTGTCAGTTGGGCTGTAGTGATATATAAATGTTGTGTTTTTAGGTTCTGTAAAGTCTTCGTCGTCACCAGCATCGTGTAAACCTTCGTCGGATGCCTTTGAGTTGTTGCGAAGGTGGTGGTAGTCATCAAAAATTCTCTGTGCTTCCATTAGAAGATAATAGAAGTCATCGGGTAGCGGGAGGTCATACTTCTTTGAATAATCTAGCATTTTCAGCCCTAACTCATTAAACACACCCAGAAGTTGTATATTAATTTCTATGAGACGTTCTGAGCCTTTTGTTCGTTCCATCATATCAAGGTCAACTCTTCATCGAAACTTTTCTTTTTAAGGTCTTCGATATGCTTTTTTCTTTCTTGAAATTCCTTTACCCACGCATCAATCATACCCTCGGCATCTTTCATTCTTGCATCTAATTCTTCTATTTGTTTGGACGTATCTTTTGTTTCTCCCTCTGATAATTCAGAAACTATTAGAGCCATTTTTTCCAAATTTTCATTTAGTTTTTGGTTGTATTCGACCACTCTGATAAACTGGTTATAGTGCTCTTCCCACAAAGTTCCCAAATCTTCATATATACTAGTTATTTGAGAAAGTGCGAAACTCATAGCAGTAGCAAGGACTCCTATGTCTGAAGAACGTGGCCTACTTCGGAACTCTTCCATTAGTTTTTCTGTGTTTTTACAATGCTCTACTATCGAATCATAGTTTTCCTGCATTAGCGTTAATGTGACTTCCAGTTTACCAATACCATTGTCTGTATTTTTTGGCGTCATCGTTTTTCCCTCTTTTTCATCCATTCTGTGATAGCTTCTTCTAATGCTTCACTAATGTTTCCTTTCTTCATACCCTTCTCTTGAAAAATTACACTTCGGAATTTCTCTTCGAGCTTGTCATCCAATACGATATTCATTTTGCCCATAAGCCCATAATATGACGAAGGCTCTATATAAAGCTTTCTCTCTATCTCTATATACCGATAACTTTATATACTTAGAGAGATATATAGATATGTAGACAAGTTATTTGTGGTGATGGTGTTGGATAAAGAGCAGAATATGAGGAAAGAGAGGGGATTAAACATAGCCAAAGATGGCAACCAAGTAAAGAGAATAGATAGCGAGACGTATAGGATTAAGTCTCAGTCAAATGGCGGGAAATACGAAGTAGGTATTGATAATTTTGAGTGGGCTTGCAACTGCCCTGACTACAAGTATCGGGGTGGGAAGTGTAAGCACATCTTTGCCGTCGAGTTCTCAATACAGCTCCGGAAGATAGTAAAGGTTCACCGTATTGAGCCCATGGGGGATGTCTCAGAGTGTGTATCATGTGGCTCAGAGGACATCGTTAAGGATGGCATACGGCATAATAGCCATGGCGATATCCAGAAGTTCCAGTGTAAGGAGTGTGGGAAATACTTCTCGGTTAACCTTGGTTTTGAGAAGATGAAGCACAATCCACAGGGCATTACAACGGCCTTACAGCTCTACTTTACAGGTGAATCACTAAGGAACACAGCGAGGGCATTAAAGCTCATTGGCGTGGACGTGAGCCATCAGACCATCTATAACTGGATAAAGAAGTACGTGGGCCTAATGCAAGCCTATGTCGAACAACTGCAACCAGATGTAGGGGATACTTGGAGAGCTGATGAAGTCTACGTGAAAGTCAAGGGCGATACGAAATACCTCTTTGCTTTGCTCGATGATGAAACGAGGTTCTGGATAGCCCAAGAGGTAGCGGATACAAAAACAAAGCACGATGCACGGAACCTATTCAGGATGGGTAAAGAGGCCATGGGAAAGAAACCTAAGACCCTGATAACAGATGGGCTTCCGGCTTATCATCGTGCATACCTAAAGGAATACTGGACACGAAAGAAGGCAACACGGACTGAGCATATACGTAGTATCACAATCAGGGGAGAGAAGAACAATAACAAGATGGAACGCCTTAACGGAGAGATAAGAGACAGGGAGAAAGTCATGAGAGGCCTAAAGAAAGCCGATACACCGATACTCACTGGCTACCAGATATTCCACAATTACATACGACCTCATGAGGGCTTAGACGGACGAACGCCAAGCGAGGCATGTGGGATAACAGTAGAGGGTGAAAACAAGTGGATAACCCTCATACAGAACGCCAGTAATAATCCTTAAATAACAGAATCTAATAAAATATGAATTATGGGGGACCTAGAGGAGCATCTAGATTTTTTAAACGCAGTTCAGCCCTTAGTAATTTTTTCGACTATAGCCATGATATTTTCTACTGCGTCTAATTCGAAAGTAACACAAGGAGTCCTTGTTTTCTCTGGAGTAATGTTTATAGCCACAATACTCTATGCCTTTGCCTATTACAAAAGTGGGAAAAAAGATAGATTCTCAAACAAGGCAAGTGAACTCTTGATTATAATGTCTTTCTCTTTTTTATTCCTTGGATTAATATTTTTTCTAATTGAAAAGTTCTTATGAGATTGGCGTTTTATTGAGACGACGAAATTTTACAACAGTCCTGAACAGACGCCAACTTTACAGAACCTGTTTTTAGACTGGGTTTTAAGGTATCGGTTAAACAAATATTTTCCGTCAACGACTTGGATATTTGACCTATAAAATTTTGAATGGGTGAACCTATTACTCTGGAAGTCTGCCCTCAAGAAGGGATTCTTTGAATGGCTCAAGGA
>CBDUVV010000123.1:0-4525 GCA_965370755.1 uncultured archaeon
GCGGTTGATTGAGCGTCGGCGGGCGTTGCTTTTTCTTTCTTCTTAGGGGAAATAGCCACATCTTGAACGACGATGCCGGCGGCGCGAAGATTGTCTAGGAATTCATTATCCTGCGGGGAAGCTATTAGCAAGCATGTCCCATCGGAATGCTTTTCAAGCTGAAATTGCACTCTTTCGGCGATTGCGAGTAGAGGATGCGCTTCCTTCTGCATACACTTTCGCAGATTGTGGAAGCGAAAGCGAAGACGTTGCGCGGCCTTCTGCGAAGGCAAAGGCACGCGGACCTCTCGCTGAGAAGCGACGCGATAGGTTTCGAGCAAGGTGGGATCGTAGCTTCTAACGGGCATCTTTGGGTCCCTTCTCTCCGCAAAGTATTCCATGCTCTCTCAACCGCTCGGACATAATTGTGGGTTCCCTTAACATTGCATTAAGGAAGCACTCTTCCTCGTTCTCAGACTCGAAGTGTATTTTCCACTTTTTTATCCAGTCCTTGAGAAAGAGTAACAGCTCATGAGTGGCCGCGTCCTCCTCTCGGGGGAACACCGTGCCGTCGTTGGCCTGAAATGCCTTGATCTCTTTCATTTGCTTTGTCCTTTCCATACCCTGTTTTTGATAAAATGGAATAGCTGTGAGCTGAGGCTCCTTTTCCACCCAGCTAGTTGCCTTGCTAAGTCCCGGCACTCTTCCTTGGCATAGGCAAGGTCGCGGTAGATATAATCCTCCTGCCCAAACTTAGAGGCGTCCATTGAAGGAGACAAATCTCCAGCATGAGCACAGTCAAAGCCGAACCACCAATAGCCTTTGTCCTTGTGGGAGGGTCCTCCGGCATGGTCGCTGGCCCAGGTTAATCCCCCATGAACGTCGAAGCATAACTCAAGGGATACGATGTTTCTCTTGAGCGCTTCGCTGTCTGTACAGAGAATAGCTATGGCTGAAATACGAGTCTTGTCTATGACACGATTTAGTAGAGATTTTGGAGCTTGAATTGGGGAGCTGTAACCGAGACCGTGTAAGGGGTGCTTAGTAGGAATTCCTACGTATCCACACCAAGCTTTAACAGGCCCCCGACGTAGGGCACAAGGAAGTCCGAAGGCTTCGAAGTCCAGCTCGTCTGGTTCTGTCTCCCAAGGTTTTGTATCCATGCTAAAGGTCCTCCAGTCTAAGGGGTCTCGGCGCCGGCTTCTTCATCTTCTTCTGTTGAAGGTTGAGGCTACGCCTTAAGTTCCGAGGAACATTACGCGGAGGCCGGCGCTCGCCTTCCTTGTCAACTCGGAAGCATTTTTCGCACGCCTGAGTTTCGCTGTGTACCTCGATCTTGCGATGGAAGAGGTGCGATATGTCATCGCTGGAAGGTTTGTATTGCCGGCGGCTGAATGGTGCCTTGCTCTCGTATTCAACTAGAAGCTTGTTGTTCGGCACCCGGTAGATTTCGCCGCAGCGGCAAGTGCGAATTTCCGTCACGAGGGTTAAAGACTCGGGCCGCCATTTGCGGGGCTCTTCATCTTCAGGCATCGGTTGGGGCTTCATCGGGCTTTGCTGCTGTTTGCTGGACACGGAGCAAATCCTCCTTGGTTATGTAGAAGTCTTTGTAGGTCTCTCGAATAGTGGAGAGTAAAGGTTTACTATGCCGAGGTACGCGGTCGTCTGCGATGAGATCGCTGAGACTTGCGCGCACGGTGCGTATTGCTAGATTGTAGCCTTTGCGCTCGTCCTCGTTCATGGACCAGTGTTCCTTATTATCCAGGGAGGTTGAGGCATGAGTGGATTGGGCCAAGTGACCATTCGCATGTTTTGCTGCATCTGACGCATTTGGTGTATTATTTCTTCGTGATGTAGCTCTTGGAGAGTTTGGCTTCGGTCTCTTTGCAAGAAATCAACGAGGTCCTTTTCATTCGCCGGCTTCATGCTTTCTAAGTTAGCTTTAAGATATTTCTTGAGTGACTCGAAAGGATGTGAGAAGCCAGAGCCTTCTTGTAGTCTTAAGAGATCAGTGCCATAATGATCTGCATGGCGTGCAACACTGAGAGTTAAGGGATAAGCGTATTGGGCTCGATAGCCATACTCGTGTTCGATTACTTCTCCCCATAAGGCTACCAGTCCATGGACCAGCTCTCCGTCTCGACGAAGGTATTCGTGGGTATAACTGAGGTTCAGGGAGGAGGTTAAGCAAACGAGCTTGCAGGCGAATACCCCAGAATATTTGTTTGCATCGGGAAGGTCGAAAAAAGTTTGCAGGGGGACCTTGGCCTCCATGGGTTTCTTAGAGGGCCATACATGAGTGGCACTCATCGAGAACATATCAGACTTGTGTCTCATCGACTCATGAGGCCTTTTCCAAAAGCGAAGGCCGACGATGAACCCGGTGCTGTTAGAAGGTAGGATGAACTTGTTTTCATCTCCCTTCATGCTGGCACCTTCTCAGGCTCGCGTATGGGGGCCACCTTTGGTTCTTCTCGTTGAGGAGCCGGCCTTTGCTCAGGTACCCCCCGAGGCTCGGGGCGGATTTCGTGCTTGCGACGCTCTTTGCCTATTCTCATCGACTTTGCTCCTTCTCTGCTTTCTTGCGCTTGTAGATTACCATATGCTCTAACATATTAACTATCACTCTATCCATCGAGTCGCCGCCGCAAGGGATTTCTGAAATCTTTTCGTAATATTTTTCAAGTATTGTTTCGAGTTCCTCTTCAGTCAGGAAGAACGAAATGCGGGCTACGGTTGTGTAGACTAGTTCTTCCTGACTGGAGGGCATTTGGCTCAGTCCTTTCCGAAGGTTTTGTCTTGGCAAGTCGGGCCCATGCCCGAGATTTCATACTCGCGTTCACTTATGGCATTGCTGAACTTGCCAATAGACTGTGAGCATGTAGGACACTTGTGCTCCTCGATGGCGGCTTTTGTTCCGGGGAATATTTTTTCGATGGCGTTGTGCATCTCGGGTGTCTTTTCGCTCATGGGCTTCTTCATGAGCTAAGTCCTTTTTCTCTCTTCTTTGCAAAGGCAGCCCTTATGGCAATTTCCCCTTCAACAAGTCTGATTGTAGTTGCAATATCGTTGAGGTCTACTGTGTGAAAATCTCCTCCATACTTTCCAGGGTTTTGCATTCTGTCGAGGAGGTCATCCAACTGATGATCGTACAGCACCCCGAGAATTTGTTCGATGGCTGCCCTTAAAAGGTCAGGGTGGATGCTGTCCATGTTTTCTTGAAGTTCACCCATGGCTCAGCTCCTTTCGATCTTCGTGATAGTTCCACCGAGGGCTTCGAGAACTTTCTTTGCCGTATCGGTCTGCGAGGAAGGAATTTCGAGGATGAATAGTGTGCTGCTGTTGATTTCGGCCTTAGCTCGGCGATTTAAAGCCTCGACTGCGAGGTGGGTCCACATAGGCGCATTGCCTTTATCCAGCCAACCTTTGACGGTGGTATGGCTGAGACCGAATAGCTTGGAAAGCTCAGAGGGCTTCTTGTCGAAGCGATCCATGCACGCAATAAGATGCTCGCAGTCTTTCGTGCGCTTGTGGACTTTCTTGCCCGTAGCTTGGGTCATGGGGGTTTCCTCTATAAGTTTGGGTTCCATCGTGTTGCTCCTTAATTGCTGCGATCAAAGATTGCCGCTTCGAGGATCTCAACGGCTGCTTCGGTATTCTCGAGATCGACAGAGGCGAAGTCGTCGCCGTATTTCTTCGGCTCGTCTATTCTGTCAAGGATGTCCTCCAGCTGATGATTGTAGCAAACACCGAGGATTTGCTGCAGGGCCTTGGTTATGTCCTTGCATAAAGGTATCTCGTCGAGTGTTTTCTCTAGTCTGGTCATGGGAAGCTCCTATAGGTTGAGACTGTCGTAGGCGAGTTTGATGGCTTGGTCGATGGTTTTTTCTGGCCACATGCCTGTATGGTTTATGGCCTGATTTACTCGTGCTTCGCAGGCTGCATCCTTGGCGATCAGATCGTATTGGAAAGCTAGCTCTGCAACATCAGGTTTGTAACGACCTTGGTTAATGAGAGTTTGTATCTCTCCCGTGTGCCGGATTATTTGCTGTGCTATCTTGCCCATCTTGATGCTCCTAAAAAGTGGAGGGCCGAGCGGGAGAATTGTAAACCCGACCCTCCGTCGAGGCAAATGTATAAGCTGGCCAGGACCAGAACCTGGGGCTTGTCGAGACGCATTGTCATCTCCCTGTTAGCCGACCGAGATTAGCCGGCGCCGCCAGCGATCACGCACATACTCATGTTTGAGGGGATGTCCCTCATCGTTCGGTTCTCATCTGCTGGTCTCCTTCAGCGTTTAGTTACGATGGCGTACAAAAATGTACGTACCGGGTAATATACGAAATTTCGCAACGAATGTCAAACATTCATTTTAAGCTATCGTAATAACGATGGCGCTTGTGTGGGTGCAGCGCGGGGAAATTTCGCCGGCGATGTGCCAATATTTTGTATATTTCCCACATTCCCCTGATAATGTCCTGATATGTCCTGATAATGCCTGATAGCCTGATAGTACGTAGGGGTACCCCCATGGGTGTTCTCTCTT
>CBDUVV010000124.1:0-4465 GCA_965370755.1 uncultured archaeon
GCGATCTCCCCGTTGCACGTTCTGCTCTCTTCCCTCGTCCTAATGGATGGATTACTGACCCTCTTGATATCCCTCTTCGTGCTCTCCACAATCCAGCTCGCTGAGAATGGGACGCGGGAAAAGGCGGTTAAGGCAGGATTGTTCATGGGGCTAGCGCTCCTTACAAAATATTCGGCGATCTTGGCCTTCCCCATCCTTGTGATCTATGTGATAGCTCGAAGGATTTCACTTCCTCATCTGTTTATCACTCTTGGTATAGCTTTTGTAATGAACTCTTGGTGGCTTCTCTGGAACCTCAAGGTGTACTCAGCCTCATTTATCACCAGCTATGGGGAGTTCTGGCGTTATCCAAATGTCGTGGTTCCCACCCACGCCTATCTCTACTTCCTACCGGTGGTTGCACCGGTCGCCCTCTTGGGATATATAGGGATTGTAAAGTCCATCAAGGATAAGGAAGTCAATTCTGTTGGCCTTTCTTCGGTTGTATTAACGTACTTGGTTTTCTTCACGCTTTTACCCTTAAAGGAGATGAGGTTCGTGCTCCCCATGCTACCAGTGTTGATTATATTAGGATGCCAGTGGCTTTATAGAATTCCTGAGAGGAAAAGAAAAATTCTCACCGCCATCTTGGCTTTAATATCTTTCATCTCCACCAATGCCTTGGTGAAAGGCGGATACTATTGGTACCTCCCCCTGTGGCATCTACAGGACTGGCAACAGGAATTCCTCACTGCAATTATTTGAGTGCAACCTAACAGCAGGACTTTCTGTGTGTGACGGAAACGGAGGATTAAACTTCCTCTCGATAAGTAGCAGATTCAAGGTCTAAGTATTTTCCCCCGGTATGAGACAATTTGTCTGTTTGACCGTACCGGGCGCGCATCTATATTCTACGTTGTCTCCGTAGGGCATCAACTCTCCGCTGAGACAGTCCTCCACCTTGCCCGCTCTAGTAAAGGAGTCAGACCAATCCCATCCAGAAAGCTTGACTTGGCAACTGCAAATTTCGAGAGAAGTCAATACCCCCGTGATTGATACAGCTTGACCTGTAATTAAGTTCCCCTTACTGATTCTCCATTGACCATCTCTGAATACCCCCTGCAAGATAACATCGAGGCTTCGACCTTTTGCGTCCTCCAGATACATCACGTTGGGTCCTGCGCGTATTTCTTCACTCATATGAAGCATCCCACTAGCCCTCACTTCCTTCCCCAAGTAGTTCTCTGGACGTTCGTTCAAGGCTTCTATGCTAACTGGCACAACCGGCCTGATACTTATCTCTCCTATATTCGTCGGTATTTCAATCATCCCCATGTCCACAGCGACAAATCCCATGACAAGGAGATATATTGAGAATAGAACCAAGAGGTTCTTCTCCTTACCCATCTCAGTCCATTTTTTCATAATTGAGGGGAGGTAAGGCATTTCAGATTTTGTGCCATTTCGCTTTGCCATGGTCTTATTTCTTTCCCTTTGCCCCTATATTTATCTTTTTTTAAAATTTAATTTATTTTAAATAAAGTTTTGTTAATACAAGGTGTTATTTTCCTGAATTCGTTTTAATTTACTTCAGTGTATCCCATCGAAGTATCATGAAAAAAACCCCATAGCTTCGCCTTAGAACCCTACCCTTCGCCCTATTCGAGCACCCGTTACGATTTTATATTCAGATGTTGACCCATATCTAGAACTAAACAAAAGGTAGGCCTTATGAGAGTGGGCATTCTAGGACTGCAGGGGAGCGTTGAGGAGCACATGCTTTTTTTCCGTGACCTTGTTGGCAATAACTCAGTACAATTGGTCAAGAAAGCTTCGGACATAGCTAGTTTAGACGGGCTCGTTATGCCGGGTGGGGAGAGCACGACTATAGGTAAGCTAATGCAACGCTACAAGATAGATGAGGCCATCAAGGAGAACGATGAGCTTGCCATAATGGGTACCTGTGCTGGCGCCATCCTCCTTGCCAAAGAGATAGAAGGTTCGGATCAGTTCGCTTTGGGGCTTATGGACATGGAAGTGGAAAGGAACGCTTACGGAAGACAGAAAGAGAGCTTCGAAGCCGACATCGAGATACCTTCGCTTGGGGAAAAGCTATTTAAGGCGGTCTTCATTAGAGCTCCGGTGATAAAAGAGGTAGGAAAGGGTGCGGAGGTGCTAGCCAGACACAATGACGAGCCGGTCTTGGTAAAGCAAGATAAATACATCGTATGCACCTTCCATCCCGAGCTGACCGAAGATTCTCGGATTCATCAATACTTTTTGGCGATGATAAAGAACGGATAAGATGGAGAGCAAAAATGTGCGGACTTGGCGGAATACTTAACAGACAGGGAGAACGAATCCCTGGCGATGCCATAATCACTATGGCTAACAACATGGAGGACCGCTACGATGGCAGGGGCGGCGGTTTTGCCGCCTACGGCATCTATCCCAAGTATAAGGACGAGTACGCCCTCCACCTGTTCTTAGATGATGAGGATGCCAAAGAAAGAACTGAAGAATTCCTCAAGGGGAAAGTGAACATAGTAAAGGACGAGGAAGTCCCCACCAGAAAAGTGCACAACCTTCCAAAGGCCCATATAGTTTGGCGCTACTTCGTGGACGTGCCTCACAAGTCCCGGTCCAAAGAGGCGTTCGAAAAGAATGAGGAGGACTACATCGTCGAGACCGTGATGAACATAAACGACTCTGTTGACGGTGCCTTCGTGGCCTCCAGCGGCAAGAACATGGGCGTCTTCAAGGCCACAGGCATGCCATGCGATGTCGCGAGGCTTTTCAAGGTAGAAAATTACAAGGCCTACATGTGGGTGACCCACGGGAGGTTTCCCACCAACACGCGAGGCTGGTGGGGGGGCGCACACCCCTTCAACATCCTGGACTGGTGCGTGGTCCACAACGGCGAGATAAGCTCTTACGGCACCAACAAACGTTACCTGGAGATGTACGGCTACAAGTGCCGGCTTCAAACGGATACCGAGGTCGTTGCTTACCTCTTCGACCTCCTGGTGAGAAAGCAGGGTTTATCGGTGGAGAACACGTCCATTGCGCTCACGCCACCGTTTTGGAAGCACATAGAGAGGATGCCTGACGAGAAAAAGCGCATTTATACAGCATTGCGGATGACCTACGCTCCCGCCATGCTCAACGGGCCCTTCGGTGTTATAGTATCCAACAGCGATACCATGATTGGTCTGAACGATCGGATCAAGCTCAGACCCCTCATAGCTGCTACGGATGGCGACTTTTCCTACATCGCCAGCGAGGAAGCCGCCATAAGGAGTGTTGCCGAGCCCGAGAAGGTTTGGGCACCAAAGGCCGGTACGCCCGTGATCGCCAGGCTTGAGGATGGAGTAAAGGGTGATTGAAGATGGGTTTTCCAGCTGATTTCAAGGTGGATGTGGACAGAGAGGTCTGCACCGACTGTCTTCGCTGCGTTGTGGAGTGCCCCTTCGGTGTCCACGAGTACCAGAAGAAGGAGAAGAAGTGGGTCGTCCATCACAGTAACTGCGTCGCGTGCCAGAGATGCGTGGAGAAGTGCCCCGTAGACGCCATCCAGATAGAACACAGGCCCGAGAGCTATAGCCCGCATCCTATATGGACCGAGAAGACTAGGAAGGACATCAAGATGCAGGCCGAGAGCGGAAGCGTCATTCTCGCAGCCATGGGCAACGAGCTGGAATACGAGATCCTCTTCGACAAGCTGGTCATGGACGCATGCCAGGTCACCAACCCATCCATCGATCCATTGAGGGAGCCCATGGAGCTTCGCACCTACATAGGCAGGAAGCCTGATATGGTGGAACTCGAGGGAAGCGGATCGAATGCCAAGCTCAAGACCAAGATCGCGCCCAACCTCAAGCTCGAAACGCCCATAATGATAGCTCACATGTCCTATGGCGCCATCAGCTTGGAGGCCCATAAAGCACTTGCCGCGGCTGCCGCAGAGCAGGGGACCTTCATGGGCACGGGCGAGGGCGGGCTCCACAAGGACATCTATCACCTTGCCGACCACATCCTGGTTCAAGTTGCTTCTGGAAGGTTCGGGGTGCACGAGGAGTACCTCAAAGTGGCAGCTGGCATCGAGATAAAGATAGGCCAGGGCGCTAAGCCCGGTATAGGCGGTCATTTACCTGGGCCCAAGATAACCGAGCCCATATCTGAAACGAGGATGATCCCCGTCGGTACGGATGCCCTCTCGCCTGCGCCCCATCACGATATCTATTCTATAGAGGATTTATCCAGGCTCATCTACGCCTTGAAGGAGGCGACTCGCTACGAGAAACCAGTGTTTGTTAAGATAGCCGCAGTGAACAACTCCGCGCCCATCGCCACGGGCATAATCCGGGCTGGTGCGGATGCCGTCGTGTTGGACGGGTTCAGGGGCGGAACTGGCGCTGCCCCCCAGGTGATTAGGGCGAATCTGGGCATACCCAGTGAGGCCGCCATAGCGTCAGTGGACCAGAGG
>CBDUVV010000125.1:0-4397 GCA_965370755.1 uncultured archaeon
GTCAGGCGGACCCCGCCTATTTCATCCAAGATAGTCAAAAGTATACGCCATCTCCTCTTGAAGAGCAGTGACGAGCGAAAGGAAATCCTGAGGAAAGTGGGGAAAAAGATCCATAGGACGCCTCTAGCGAGGGGCAGCCCTTGGGTGAGGCTGAGTGCCCTTGGTGGCTTCAAGGAGGTTGGAAGGTCTTCTCTGTACCTTCATACCCAAGAAAGCAAGGTCCTCATCGATTGTGGCATAAACGTTGCCGCCGGGGACAGCAACGGTGGATTTCCATATCTCAACATCCCTGAGTTCAACCTTCAGGAACTCGATGCTGTAGTGGTGAGCCATGCTCACTTGGATCACTCAGGATTCGTGCCATATCTCTTCTACATGGGCTATGAAGGCCCGGTTTACTGCACTCCCCCCACGAGGGACCTCATGTTCCTTTTGCAGTGGGACTATCTCGACGTAATCGATCGGGAGGGGCGATCTCTTCCCTACGACAGGAAAGTCATAAAGAAGGTTGTTAAACACGTAATCCCCCTAGAATACGGTGAGGTGACCGGGATAGCCCCGGACGTGAGGCTGACACTCCACAACGCTGGCCACATCCTTGGATCTTCTATTACTCATTTCCACATCGGTGACGGCCTGTATAATCTGGCCTATACCGGGGACCTCAGATTCGAGAAGTCCCGCCTCTTCGAACCTGCAAATGTGAGATTCCCACGATTGGAGACCCTTATAATGGAAAGCACATACGGTGGTTCCAAGGATCTACAACCAGGCAGGCGGGAGGCCGAAGCGCAACTCATTGATATAATAAATTCCACCACCAATAGAGGTGGCAAGGTATTGGTGCCGGTTTTCGCCGTGGGCAGGGCCCAGGAGCTGATGGTGGCCCTCGAGGAGCATATGAGAAAAGGCGCAATAACCGAGGTGCCGATTTACTTGGATGGCATGATATGGGAGGCCACTGGCATTCACACCACTTACCCGGAATACCTGAATAGGGATCTTAGGGACCAGATATTCCACAGAGGACGAAATCCCTTCCTATCTGAGGTCTTCGAGAAGGTCACCGGGACGAGCATGCGTAAGGAAGTAATCGACGGAGAGCCCAGCGTGGTCTTGGCCACCTCAGGTATGCTGGCCGGAGGCCCAGCCATGGAGTACCTCAAGAACTTCGCTGAGAGTGAGAAGAACAGCATAATCTTCGTGGGCTATCAGTCAGAGGGGTCCTTGGGAAGGCGTATCCAGAAGGGGTGGAACGAGATTCCCATAACCGAGAACGGGAAGACGAGGGGCGTGCCCATCAAGATGAGCGTACACACGGTGGAGGGCTTTTCAGGGCACAGCGACCGCAATCAATTGATGAATTACATCCGGAGGCTCAACCCGAAACCCGAGAGAATCGTGACGTGCCACGGTGAGTCGTCCAAGGGCATAGAACTCGCCTCCGCCATCTACAAGACCTTCAAGATTGAGACCCGCGCTCCGCCGAATCTCGAGGCCATCCGCCTCAAATAAATGGAGGGTGCTCATGGGAGGGATGACCTATGCAGGGGCCGGGGTGAACATTAGGGACGAGAACTCCGCCATCTCGGCCATTGCTGAAGCTGTCGGCCGTACGCTCTTGAATAGAAGGGGCAAGGTAGGTGAGAGCCTGACTGGCATAGGCCATTTCAGCGGGCTCATCAAAATAAACGACGAACTAGCCTTGGCCCTCAGCTGCGATGGGGTCGGCTCTAAGATAATGGTGGCGGAGGCCCTAGGTAAGTACGACACCATCGGAATCGACCTTGTGGCGATGAACGCCAATGACATCATATGTGTCGGCGCAGAACCCCTCGTGCTTTTGGATTACCTTGCCATGGAAAAGCCCGACCCAAAGATAACAGGCGCCATTGGGAAAGGTCTAGCCAAAGGTGCGGAGACGGCTGGTGTATCCATAGCCGGTGGAGAGCTAGCCACTCTTCCAGAGATGGTGAAAGGCCTGGACCTTGCTGGCACCATGATAGGATCTGTAGCCTTAGATGAGATAATAATGGGAAATCGCATCTCAGAGGGCGATATAGTACTCGGCTTGGAGAGCTCGGGCATCCACAGCAACGGGCTTACCCTGGCCCGTAAGACCCTATTAAGTGAATACGATATCAACGACGAGATCTTCGACGGCCGAAGCGTGGGTGAGGAGCTGCTTGAGCCCACCCACATCTACGTGAAAGAGGCGCTGAGCCTGATCAAAAAAATCGATGTCAAGGGACTAGCAAATATCACCGGAGGTGGGCTTGAAAATCTCACGAGACTCACCAAGCTGGGATACGTTATAGATTTTCTTCCAGAACCGCAAGCCATCTTTAAGGAGATTCAGAGGCTTGGTGATGTTTCGGATGAAGAGATGTACCGGACCTTCAACATGGGAGTGGGATTCACCGTCATCGTCTCCAAGGAGGAAGTCGACGTCGCCATCGATACTCTGGATAAAATGGGAACGAAGGCCTGGGCAATCGGTCGCGTTACAAAAAAAGAAGGGGTTAGAGTCGACACCAGCAAGAAGTTCGTACTAGAATAAACCCCTAGGGCATCTCTTAAGAAATTAACTTGGCTTACTCCCTATATAATGAAGTCGAATCCATTTGAACTTTATATCAAAGAGCTGCATGAATCGAAACATGTTTATACAACGGCCAATCCCATTTTTCGACGTCGGACGAGTGAGGCGATGGCAGATGGGGGTTGATTTGTGCCAAAAATAAGAATCTTGGATGTCATAATAGTTCTAGGAATCCTCCTGGGTTTAGGGGGATATCTCGTGATAGACTCTGCTATCTATATCATGCCCCTGGTACTAGAGGACGGTGAGAAACTAGGAGATATTCAATGTCTCTTGCCGGACTTGGATTATGATCTTGGAACCGTGGGCAACTGTGAAAAATACTGCGAAGAAAACCTCGATGGGAGAGTCAAAAAGTCTACTTTGGTAGACGGAGAAGTCTACAACGTTGTATGTGAAAGAACCCTCGTCCAAGCACCAATTCCCACCACAACTCCTCCTCCACCAACCCTTCCGCCTACCACTCCACCCCAAACTAAACCGCCTACAACCGCTCCTCCAACCACTGCACCTCCAGCTAAACCAAAGATAATATTAGATCCCTTGCCGCCGGGTTACTCCGACAAAGATGAGATTTCGGACGCAGAGTATAATGAGCAAAGATTTCCTAGCTCTGGACAGGAAGCTTACTCGATAGGTGTTATGGGGAAATATGGAAAAGCGACGTATAGGATATTTGAGAGAGAAAAGAAAATCTATGCCTTTGAATTCGATAATGAATCCGCAGCGGAGGATTTTCTCACGCTCTTCGAAGATCGTGTTAAACGTTATGAGCCAGACCCAAAGACCCTCGAGATCACGCCGGTGACGATTCATTTCAGGTACACGAACACCGGGGATTATAATGGCGCGTATTTTAGGTTGGAGAACCATGTTTTTTATTTGAAAATGGAATTTTTTGAGCCGACTGATCTACAATACATCAAGGAGAATTTCTTGGGGGTGGAAATTACCATTCCGACCACTGGGACAGCGGTATCGGCATTGGAATATTACGTGCTCGAGAAGCTCATCTTCGAATTAATAAACGAAGAGAGAATCAAAAATAATCTTACGGCCTTGACCTGGGATGATGGAATCGCCGACGCGGCAAGAAAGCACAGCGGGGACATGGGAGCGAACAATTACTTCGCTCACGATTCCCTAGACGGGAGAGTGCTCAAAGACCGCCTCACGGAAGAGGAAATTCCCTGCTCCCCCGGGTGCGGCGAGAACATAATAATGCACCCAGAAGCACATCATATAAAAATAATAAACGGCATAGAATACCCCGATTATCTGAGTCAAGATCAATTGGCCAGGGATATCGTTAAAAGTTGGATGGACAGCCCAGGTCACAGGGAAAACATCCTGACGGACTGGTTTAAGACTTCGGGGATGGGCGTGTATTATGTAAACAGTTATTATTATGTGACTCAGGACTTTAAGGGCTAGAATACAACATATATTAATTCGTAATTAGCCATTCCCGTTGCCCACGGCCCGAGAAGACGCGGTCATCAATATTTACTTTCGTCTATAGTAGTAATACTTGGACGAATTCCATTCTTTATCCACGAGGCCTTTATCAACAAGGTCGTCGGCTATTCTCTGTACATGTGATGTAGTGCTAAATGTAGCCGTTGCAAGGGTTTGAGCATCCAGCTTACCGTGTTCCAGCAACCTCAGTAAAAATGTGTGATCTTGGCTGAGATATGTCATAGTATCCTTCACTTGCTAGCCCCTACCTAATAAAACTTATGTCGCAAAAATGTATCTCCTTGAAGTACAAACGTTCTTAAGACCAAGAAAAGAT
>CBDUVV010000126.1:0-4372 GCA_965370755.1 uncultured archaeon
GCTATCAGTGGGAGGAACGAAGCCCTCCCTTCGGTAAAGATGCCTGGGGAGTGAAAATTCTCAAACGAATTGGCTCTAACGTGACACGGTAAACAGTCCTCATTCTTCGAAGCATTATGATGCCCGAGATACTTCGAGATTCTTATCTGCTTAGCATCCCCCCACGCCTGTCTTACTTCCTTTTTTCCTTGATGGTGACAGAAGAGGCAATCTAAAGAATTTGGCAAATGTTGAACAGGAAACGATTTTAGATACGGATTATCCAATTGGAACTTCTTAATGCTCGCGTTGAAGGCAAAAAAGCCTCCAGCAATATCCCCAAATTCTTGGCTGACTCCATGACAAACCCCCTGACCAGTTTCAGGATCATAATAAAGGCAAGACGAATAGCTTGTTACAGGAACACTCTTCGAACTTAAGTGTGAGGAAATGGTAGGCGCATCGTAATCTTTTCTCAAAGTGAAGTTAGCCACCCCACCCAAAGTTAAACCCAAATCATAATAGGTGTACGGTCCGATTGGCTTACCTAGACTTTCGTTTATAACGTGACAATCCTCACATTGCTTTCTCTTGTACCCGGGTTGTGGGAACATTCCTCCAAAATGGCAAGGATAACAAGACTCCGCCGCAGGTCCTGGAAGTACTTCTAAACTATCGTCACCCTCCCAATCATAATCCCGATGAACATACTTCTGAGCCCCCAAATCTGAGACTGAAAATGTCAACAGTGCGATTATGAAAATAATAAAAAGGCTCTTGACATGCATTCATTTCCTCCTTATTAATACAAGCCCCTTAATTTATTATCCATATCTGATGAGACACCAACAGTCACAATATTCAGCTTGTGTTTTTTTAGAAAAGCCTCAGTTGCAGGTGGTATATCAGAATCACTCACATATAGTATGGGGGCACTGTTTTGTACGGCTGCAAGTACGGCCAGGGGCTCAGGGTTCTTTCCATCTGTAACGACCACTGTGTTTACGTTTTGTTGGGACATCAGAGCCTCTGCTATCTTTACAGCTGTCTCTTCCCGGTTTTGGCCCCATATCCTCTCACTGACCGGCAACGCCTGCGATACTTCCTCTGATACCGCGACAGGACCGCCGACTACTATGGCTGATTCTACCTCTAATTTCTCGATTGCCTTGCCGGTCGGCAGTGGTATTCTACCCGGTTCTACCAATAGGATAGGGATACCCAATACCCTTGCAAAAGCCACACTAGCAAGGGAATCAACTTCCAGATCCCCTCTTGCTATTACCGCTTTTTGGGACTTTTTGTATTTCTTTAGGACTTGTTCGCTGACAATGCTGTACAAATCTCCTTCTAGAGTCCCTATATTCTTCTTAACAAGTTTGCTCGTCTCAAGGGCTTTCTCGGGTGGCAATGGAAAGATACCCAGAGCCATTAATGGGCCAGCTAATGCTGCGGTTGAATCTGGATGAGTTACATAAAAGTTCGTGTTACTAGTTGCCCTGAGGACAAGCTCGGTTTCTTGTTTTGACTCGACCGTTATAGTCACAATATTATTGGAGGAGTCGCCCGTAGACGGAGGACTACTTACAAATATGTTTATCGGCTTTGATCCCATCAGACCATCCTCGTCTGTAACTGTTAAGGTAATTGTATGGGACCCGCTGGAAAGAGATTTTGAGAAAGAACTCGAATTACTTAAAAATCCGTCAATGCTTGACGTCCAGTTAAATGAATCTATTTCGCCATCGATATCCTCTCCTGAACCATTGAAGAATATCGAACTTCCATAGGGGAATACAGCGCTCTCATGAGGTGATGAAATATTAGCGTCAGGAGCTTCCAAAGGTTTTATTAAGAGAGATTTATTGGCCGATGTTGTGCCCCCATCATTGTCTGTGGCGCTGAATGATATTACATGATTCCCAAGTGATAGATTTGAGATATTAAAGGAGGTTGCGGTTGATAGCTCGCCGTCAATATTTGAGTTCCACGTAACAGAGTCAATGGCTCCGTCGGTATCCTGGGCTACCCCCACGAAAGAGACCTGTTTCCCTACTTTGAACTCGACTTCTGTCGGAGAATTTATCCAAACGTTTGGGAGATAGTTGATTTTTATATCAACGTCCATTGTATTAGTGGCCCCGTCGTTATCAGTTACGTTGAACCTAGCAGTATAATTGCCACCAGTGGAATAGTTGTAGGTTATATTACCCGAAGTGGTAGAGGTCCAGTCGTAAGTACCGTCTCCATCAAAATCCCATTCGTATTTAGATATGGAGCCATCGGAGTCCGAACCCGTACCGCTGAAAGAAATAACTTCACTTTGGTTGAAAAAGGATTCATTGGCAGGAACGATGATATTTGCAAGTGGATGGGCATTTATCCTGATTACTACGTTATCTGTAGCGGTCGCAGCATTATCGTCCCAAACTTTGAAAGTTACAAGATGGGTACCAGTCATGGTTGAATTTGTAAAGGACGAAGATGTAGATAGGAGCCCTGAAACGTTCGAACTCCATTCATAAGTCTTGATGCTGCAATCTGTTCCCTCGCCTGAAATTGAAACTGTCTCGTTTTCCTGAAAAACTGTTTTGCTGGGATTGTTAATGGCTGCTACTGGGGGTACATTGGTTATACTTATCGTCCGATAGATGGATGCAGCCTTTCCCTCGGCGTCGCTGGCTGTTACTGTTATATTATGATTTCCGACGGATAAACAGGATTTAGTGAATGAACTTCCCGAACTTAGCGACCCATTTATGCTTGAGTCCCAACCAAAGGACGGTGTGGTGCCTGATACTGTGTATCCCTCAGCGTTGAAGGCGATGTTATCATTTTCATTATGGGTTGAGCCGTCTTGGGGAGAAGTCATCTTAAAAACGGGAATATCGTATAGCCCTGTATGCTTGGCATCGTGATGGAACATGGGCCATGGCAAATATCCTCCGCTAATAGACGGTATGTCATACAGATGGACTGTACCGCCTATAGTAGGTACAACTACCTCCAAATCACCATCTCCTTGTAGGTCGCCCCCTGAAGGTGGTGGTGGCACCGTCGTCCCGGCATTGGAATTTCCAATTTCTTGAGACCACACTATTTCGTTGTTTATAGAGAGGGCGTATAATTTGCCATCGCTGGAATTCGTTGTACTGGTCACAAATAATATCTCTGGATACCCATCGTTGTCCAAATCCATTATGATAGGAGAAGCAGATGTTTGTTCGTTAGAACTCACTGGATGGTCCCATCTTAGACTTCCATTCGCATTGATAACATACAACTTATTACTATAAGTCGAGCCAGCAACAACCTCTAAATAGCCGTCACGATCTAGATCCCCAAGAGCCAGAGAAAAAGCCTTCTTAGGCTCGCTAATTTGCCAAGCTATGCTACCGTCGTCCTCAAGTAGGTACATCCCATTTTGTGTGCTAACAACCACCTCAAGGTCCCCATCAAAATCTATGTCCCCAATAACGGGGGATTCCTTGCCTTCCGCTCCCACAGACGTGTTCCAGAGGGAAATACCAGAATCCGTGAAGGCGTGAATATTGCCATCGCTTGCTGTGACGACCAGATCTGGCTTATTATCTCCGTTCAAGTCTCCTGAGGCGGCGGCTCCAGCCACATTTATACCCCCCATTGAACTTGACCACTGAACACCGCCTGAGGCATCAAACGCGTATAGCTTACCATCCTTTGAGGGTACAATTATCTCAAGGTTTCCATCACCATCAAGATCGACTAACGTCGTTGGCGATCGAGCGGCTACCCCTGTAGTAGAGGACTCTGACCATAGGGCTGTACCATCGTATGACCAGGCGTTGATCAGCCCTTTATCCTCTGCTCCACTATCAAAATCCGTGGATGTTGACACAACTATAATTCCCCCACCAGTAAGATTACCTATACTTGGAGGCGTAGCTATAATATCCTTAGGATTACCCTGGCCAGGATAGGAATCTGCGTCCCTTGGCCAGCCGCTTATCATATTACCATTTACAGTGTATAGGTATACTTTGCCCGTTATAAAGGGTGACGTATGAGAAATTCCTCTTGTGGCAATCGCTATTTCTGCCACCCCATCGCCGTCAACGTCAGCTATAGTGGCTGACTGAAGAATAAGTCCCGAATCGGTAATTGCTACCGGCCAGCCTGCTAGTTCTGTGAGGGCATGAACACTGGTTAGACATGCCAATATCGCAATTAGTATCGCGTACTTCTTCATTTTCCTACCTGCGAAACACTTCAAAAGGCCTAACCAACATTATGACAGTTACTCCTGAAACAGGCCTCTACGTATCGATACACCTGCACACTGTCATCAGTCCTATCGTCGTGGAAGCTGTTCGATGGAGTTGCGCCACCGATATCGTTTGGATTATCTCTCCTC
>CBDUVV010000127.1:0-4318 GCA_965370755.1 uncultured archaeon
CCTTAAATCAAGTTCCGAGCTCAATCGCCCAATGGTCTCATCAAGTTCTGATAGTCGTGAATTGGCATAAGATAATTCGTCTTGCAATTTATCAGGAAAATCGCTCAGTGTATTGATCTCTGCTTCATTTTGCTTTTATTCTTCAGGAACTGCTTTGATTTCCCTGTATTGGTAGACGTTCATGACTCCTAAAAGTACAACCAAGATTGCCAATGCCTTTAGTATAGTTGGTGTCTGTGGATTGTTTTCCAACATAGAGCGCTTATCTGAAGCAATGGGCAGTTGAATTTATCGGTTTTCATAGATGTCTACACCCTAAAAATATTTTTAAACATTACTCAACCCATCTCAGGCTATGCTCAAGAAGGTCCGGCTCAAAAGAATTTCCTCTGGCAAGGACGTCGAAGAACGGGAAGAATACGTAATCCAAGACAGGATCTACCATTTAAAGGTGAACGGCGAACCCAAATTCAGGTTAACTATAATCCCTGATGAAGTAGTCGCCTGCGGCTTTGGCAGGTTGCTCGGAGAGGGTCTAATACAAACTGTTGA
This sequence comes from uncultured archaeon, assembly GCA_965370755.1. GTDB lineage: Archaea > Hydrothermarchaeota > Hydrothermarchaeia > Hydrothermarchaeales > JAZGAD01 > CBDUVV01. Next base: position 553 of record CBDUVV010000127.1, read on the forward strand.
CGACGTGGAGAGCTATACCTTTAACGACTCCGTTCTAGATTTTCATTTAAAGGAAGGTTCTGAAACAAAACCTGGGGGAAAATCTAAACCCAAGGACGTCAGAGTTCCAGCTGAACTCATCTTGGACTGCATGCGTCAGATGGTAAAGAAGAGCAAAATGTGGAGGCTTACTGGGGGTGTTCACGCTGCCGGTCTATTCGATAAGGAGGGCGGGATGCATTATTTTGTAGAGGATATAGGCAAGGTCAACGCAGTGGATAAGCTGATCGGGAGGTCCGCTTTGGATGGGGTCGATCTATCTGAAAGCATCCTAGTGAGCACAGGCAGGATAGTGGGGAGCATAGTCAATAAGACCGTGCGGGCCGGAATACCCATAGTTGTATCCAAGAGCGCACCCTTACACTCTAGCATTGAGGTGGCCGATAAAGAGGGAGTAACTTTGGTCTGCTTCGTGAAAGGAAAGAGGATGAACGTCTATACCCATCCCGAGAGGATAATAAGTTCAACCTGACACCCTAAAGCGCAGGATGGCAGCCATACCCCCTATTGAATCTAGCCTCTCACCCGCCTCATGCTCCGTTGAGACTATGACGACTTCACCTCCGGCCTTTTTCACATCCCGCATTATCTTATCGATGCCGGAGTCCGCTCTCAACTGGGTGTCGCATACCAAGAGCTTTTCCACCCCCCCGTAAGCAACGGCTTTTTTCACCTCGTCCACGCCGTATGTTGAGAGCCCTGAGTCCTTGGCGATTTCCGCAAAGATTCTCTCAACCAACCTGGTTTCCAAGGAGATCCTGCTTTCCTTAGCCACTTTCTCAACGGCGCCACGCTTCAGCACCTCGTGGACACCCGTCTTGCCCCCGCTGCCAATGCTCTCCAACATGCATACTGCAGCTACATCTGGGTAATCTTTCTTAAGCTTCACCATTAATGTCTCCTTTGCAAATCCAGGGCCTGCGATTATCACACCTTCTACTTCATGTCTCTCCTTGGCCTCAGCTACTTTCTTGGCCACTTTGTCGAAGAATTCCTTAGCACTTGCCTCATGCTCTTTCTCCTCCCTCTTTCCCGCAATAGTAGTTGCGATTCTCGATATGAAGTCCATGCCGTATCGCCTCACCAGAGCAAATTCCGCCTCTCCTTCTTCTATGCTAATAATGAGAACCAGAGGCGTCTTGGAGGCCTTCTCAGCTTCCCGAAGTCTTTCAAGGTGCCATTCCTTCCACGCCTTCTTGATGGTGAGGGCATCCCCCGGCTGAACCTCGAGGGTGTGATGCGAACCCAAAGAGATTACGTCGTCTGGTCCGCCCACTATTTTGCCAGCTAACCGTAACTTAGTGGCATATGGATGAAACTCCACATCCTCAACGTCCAACTCCAGAGTTACAGGAACCCTCTCACCTTTGTCCGGCCTCAGCTTCTCGTCGTCCCTTATCCGCCTATAACCCTTGCCCTTCACGCGATCGCCATTCGCGATTATTCCCTTGAGGTACCATAGATCATCCACTGTTTCGGGCTTGAGTTTTATGATTCCCTCTTTTCTATCGGAGTGGATTATCTTCATGATGCGAACTCGGCCTTCCCATATCTTTAAGCTTGCGCCTGTTATCCTCGTGACTGTACTGAAGCGCTACCTCAGTTTATCCAGCATTTCCTCAAGGTGCGAGATGCCTTGTTTATAGAGCTCCGCCCCCTTTTCCGTCAGGTTATAGTACTTCTTCTTCTTCACCCACTTTGACCCGACGTATCCATCTTTTTCCAACCGATAAAGGACCACGTAGCTGGTAACCCTTGCTGGCTCGAATCCAAAAGCGTTTTTGATGGCATCTCGAAGTTCGTAGGCATACATCTCCTTCTCCCGAAGAAGCCGAAGTATGTAAATCCAGAGTATTTCTTTAGTGGTCCGGGAATGAAGCCTTCCGAGGGGCATAAAAGTGTTTTATGACCATAAAATACTTATATCTATGCTATTTTATAGTGGTAAAATAGTCTGGGAGTAGAAATCATGGGTAAGAAAATCAGGACAGCAATAGTGGGGGTAGGCAATTGTGCATCCTCATTGGTTCAGGGCGTGGAATACTACAAAGACGCTGCGGAAGATGAATTCGTTCCCGGGCTGATGCACGTCAATCTCGGGGGATACCACATAAGAGATATCGAGTTCGTCGCGGCCTTCGACATCGACAAGAACAAAGTCGGAAAAGATCTCAGCAAAGCCATTTTCACTAAGCCCAATAACACCATCAAGTTCAGCGATGTACCGAAGTTTGGCGTGGAAGTTCAGCGTGGCATGACCCATGATGGACTGGGTAAGTATCTCTCTCAAATCAGTGAAAAACATCCGTCGCCTTCAGTTGACGTAGCTGGTGTGCTCAAGGAAAGGAAGGTGGACCTCCTTATAAACTACCTTCCGGTGGGCAGCGAGTTCGCCACTAAATGGTACGTAGAGCAGGCCCTAGAGGCCGGATGTGGGTTCATAAACTGTATACCGGTCTTCATCGCCCGTGAGAAGCGCTGGCAGAAGGTCTTCGAAAAGCACGGGGTGCCCATAATAGGGGACGACATAAAAAGTCAGGTGGGGGCCACCATAACCCATAGGGTCCTAACGAGCCTCTTCAGGGCACGGGGCGTTAGGCTGGATAGGACGAGTCAGCTCAATGTGGGGGGTAATACGGATTTCTTGAACATGCTCGAGAGGGAGAGGCTTGAATCCAAGAAGATCTCTAAGACAGGGGCTGTGACGAGTATGCTGGATTATGATATTGGCGAGGGAAACGTGCACATAGGGCCCAGCGACTATATATCTTGGCTCACTGACAGGAAGTGGGCCCATATAAGGATGGAGGGCACAACTTTCGGGGACGTACCACTGAGCCTCGAATTGAAGCTCGAGGTATGGGATTCGCCGAATTCAGCTGGTGTAGTTATTGATGCCATACGGTGTGGGAAATTAGCATTGGATAGGAAAATTGGGGGGGCCTTGAAGGCGCCTTCATCATATTTCATGAAGTCCCCACCAGAGCAGTATCTAGACGACGTGGCTCGTAAAAAGGTAGAGAATTTTATACACGGGTGACACTTGTAGATGGCTCTTAAATCTCGCCCGTTGTTTAATTCTGCCAAAAGTTTAATTCATCCATAAAACAAATGCCTAAACATGCTCCTCGATGACTTCACCAGTGACAAGCCTGCCGTGGTCTACGACTCTCGGGAGTCAAGGACATTCGTTGTCCGTTATTTGAAGAAATTTGAAGACATAACAGTGGTCGCCCGCACCCTCGAAATAGCTGATTACTTGGTCCAAAGCAGCGATGGGACCATAGCAGTCGAACGCAAGAGAGCTAGTGACTTTTTGAGCAGCATTCGTGACGGACGTCTATTCACCCAATTGGAGCATCTGCTGGAGTACGATCATCCTAAAATAATCCTCGAGGGAGCCATCTTCACGAGCGTTCAGGGTGGGAGGTGCTACAGCATAGACAATATCGGCAAGGCGATAAACCCCAAAAAAAGACACCGGACCCAACCGCGAACCATGTGGAGCACTCAGTTCTTCGTCCATCCCCACGCCTTCATATCCATCTTCGAGAAGATTCAAAACATGGGCATAATCATCGTTCAAACAGGGAGCGCCTACGACACTGCGGACATCATGCGCTACTGGGCTACAAGGGGCGAAAAGAAGGAATACCTATCTATACGCCACAAGCAGAAGGTCTTCACGGAACTGGACAAACAGCTCTTTTTAGTATCAGGGTTAACT
>CBDUVV010000128.1:0-4306 GCA_965370755.1 uncultured archaeon
TTACGACTACGTACTCGAGACCGAGCTCTTCAACTGCCCGCCTTACATTATTTGGTTCATTTGAATCAAGCTCTCTTGGTCTTCCTGATTTACCAGCGCAGAACCTACAACTCCTGGTGCACACCTCTCCCATCAGTAAAAAAGTAGCGGTTTTGTTGTTCCAGCATTTAAAAATATTAGGGCAATGAGCCTCCTGGCAGACCGTATTCAATCCTAACTCCTTCAGCCTCTCCCTCGTCGTATAGAAGGCATCCTCAGGGTCAAGCCTGATTTTTAGCCAATCGGGTTTACTCCTCAAGCGCCCATTCCTTGAGTTTTTCATACGAGGCCATTCCACATATCCATTTTTTCGTCTCGGTGTTGTAGAAGAAGGGGACAGATCCACACCCTCCCTGATCATATTTCATAAATAGTTTTGCGTTCTCCTGGTTGTGCCAGATTTCGATTCTCTTCACCTTGACTCCCAATTCTTCTTCTAGTCTTTCTACTAGGGGGTCCATTTCTTTGCAGACACCGCATTCTATGCCATAGAAGTCCAATAAGTGCTCGGTCACTCAATCACCTTTTTTGTTGTTTAATCGGACAATTATCACTAATCAATTCAACCATAGGGCGCAACCTTTTCTGGTTTTATTCTGTAGATCACCCGAACCTCTCCTTCTTGTCTATAAGGGTACTTATCCACGCCGAGGTATTTGTTTGCCAGTTTATCTATATGGTCATCGGCCTCTTCTTCGGTGATTTCAACGACCGTACCCCGTATCTCTAGATAACGATAGGGATTGTCCGGATCCTGCATTGAAAGGGCTACATTGGGCCTGCTACGCATGTTCAAATCTTTCCGTCTTCCCTTAGCAGAATTGATGACAACTTCATCACCATCAGCTTCCACCCAAACAGGGGTTACTTGGGGAGTGCCATCAGGCATGACGGTTGCCAAATTTGCAAATGCCTTTTTCTCAAACAGATCTATGTAGCTTTTTGGAATAACTTCATTCATCAACACGCCTCCTTAGCTTCCATTCAATGGTTAACATTTTAACATGATAATATAGAAAAAACAAGAATACAGTTGTTGAAGATATGACATACGAGGATTGAGATGAAAGCTCAAGTATACTCAGAGGAACTCGACTTCGCTACGAAATTGGCTAAAGAAGCGGGAGAGCAGCTCCTCGAAATGTTCGGTAAAGTAGAAGCCAGTTTGAAGGCCGACAAAAGCATTGTCACAGAGGCCGACACAATGGTTGAGGAGCTAATAAAATCCCGAATAATGGATGCATATCCAGATCACGACGTGATAGGTGAAGAAACGGGGAGATTGGGTATTGAGTCTCCTTACGTCTGGGTGATAGACCCCCTCGACGGCACGACTAATTTCAGCATAAGAAATCCCTTCTTTGATGTCTCAATCGCCCTCACCTACGAGGCCGAGCCCATCGTGGGAGTGGTTTACTACCCCTTCGCAGGGGAACTCTTCCACGCCGTGAAAGGCAAAGGAGCATACTTGAACGATGATCCCATCAGTGTATCAGAGAACGAATTTGAAACAGCCATCATCACCTTCTGCAACAACAGGGACGCAGAGTCCGTGGAAAGGATCGTTGATATTTTCGGCAAACTGAAGCCTCTGAACAATAAATTCAGACAGTTTGGTGCTGGAGCCCTTGAGCTCAGCTTCGTTGCCTGTGGTAGGGCTGACTCCTTCCTCATGGTTGGAGCGAACCCATGGGATGTTGCGGCTGGCGTCCTCTTAGTGAGGGAAGCAGGGGGTGTTGCCACCGACTTTCAGGGAAAGGCGTACGATATAAACTCCATTGATCTTCTAGCTGCAAATCCAAAGGTGCACGGAAAGCTATTGGATTTGATTGGCTAGCTTTTCTTGAGAGCAATGGACACACCGTCCCTTACCGGGATGATAGTGGTCTCCATTTTCGGGTCATCCGCAAGTCTCTTGTTATACTCGTGGACGGCGTCCGCAAGTTTGTCCTTATTGGACTCAGCCACACTCCCGTACCAAAGGGCGTTATCGGTGAGCAATAAACCCCCATCCTTCAAAAGGGGTAACATCAAATCCAGAAGCTCGGGATACTCCTCCTTGTCGGCATCGTTAAAGATGAGGTCGAACTCCTCATCCATTTCTGAAAGTATTTCCCTTGCCTCGCCCACCAGCACTTTAACTTTATGGCTCAAACCAGCTTTCTCGATGTTTCGTATTGCCTCCTCTGCGAACTCTTCGTATCTTTCAATGGTATACACCATGCCACCGTCAGGTACAGCCCTCGCAAGCCATATCGCTGAATATCCGATGGCGGTGCCTATCTCCAGGATCGAAGAGGCTTCCGCCATCTTGGCCAACAAGTATAGAAGGTAACCCTCGGTAGCCTCGACAATTGGAATGTTCCTCCGCGCCGCATCGGCTTCTAGAATCTCCAAAAACTCGTCACGGGGAATGAGCCCATGGATGTACCTTTCTATATAATCTGCTGTTATATCGCCCATATTATCCCTGAAGAAATCTATCTACTAATAAATAAAAATAGGAGAAAGCATAAGGCTTCCTCCAATTCCGATTCAGGAGTGCGGACTACTGATGCATACCTTTTATCTGATCTACTGTGAACTTGCCCACCTTTATGGCGCGTGCATCGCTGCGTAGATTACTGGGTATAAATTCAAGGGCCTCGGATTCACTGCCAGCCTCTACATCAGCCCAGCCTACGTGTACACCACTCGGACAGCCGAGGATGACCTTATCCAGGAACTCTGGCTTATAGTCCACTATCTCGTCCAATGCCTTAAGACAACCCTCCGCGGTATGCTTCGTCTCAATCAAATACTCCATCTTTTTTTCACCTCCCGTTAATTTAGTTCAGAGCCGCCAAGGCCCGGGTATCTAAAACGAAACCACAAAGTCATCGGCGACCGAGGTCTTTCAAAACCTCTTACACGTAATTAGGCAAGCCTAACGATATAAAATTATTGGTAAATTTCTCAACTTGTGAGATTTCAGTTTTCCATGGCTAAATAGCAACTGGCCATCTCAACTGCTAAGTGGGCACATAGGCCATCAGTGCGATGTAAACTGCTATGATGATAATGAAGATGAGTGTCCAGAGCCAGGTCTGCAAGAAGCGGATGCGATTTAAAAAGTCCAACAGATCGCTTAGCCTACCCATGATGTTTAACAAGGTGCTAATGATATTTCATTTTTGTGGACGTTGCCCTTCGATGTATAGTTAGAGGGATCGAATGGGAGCTAGCGGGGATAGGAATAAGCTCACTGTAATAGAAGGATTTGAGATAGGCGGCTTTACAATTCGTATTAGCGAGCCCGTGCCAACAAGGCTCCGTGGTGCTTGGCGATTCAACTTGAGGTTGAAGGACGAGAAGGGCAAGACATCGGCTCCAATAATAGAAGGACGCTACTTCGAAGGTCGTGGGAAGTGGATTCGCCCGTGGGTTGAGGTCGAATATCGTTCGACTGCAGATTTTGACGGCTTCGACATCGAACTTTCCATGGGTTCCGAAATAAGACTATTCGAAGCCCTTTCTAACGTACTGCCACCCGGTGGACACATCATGGTCAAATACGGCGAGCACAGAGACACCGCAAGGGCGCTTGCCATAAACGTTCCACCGCCTGCGACGCCTCTCGGCTACCTACTCTGGCGCGCTGGCTTCAGATGGTTCAAGGACTGGTATTTCCCGGAGGGGTGGATGGAAGGAGGTGAAAAGCTCCAAGGCAACAAGCCTCTCGACGATGAGCATGCAAAAAAACGAGCTAAAGAGGCCTCCGTTGAGCTCAAAGCATTCCTCAAGGGCAACTTCAATTGGGACGACGATTTGTTAGGTGTGTGCAGGGAGTTAGCTTTAGAAATCCTAAACTCTGCCAGAAAATAAGTGACCGCCACATAACGGCGTCCGATTAGTCTATAGCTAGGTCCCCCCTCTTCTCAACATAGCTCAACAAACCACCTTCTTTCAAAATATCCAGCATGACTTGTGGGAACGGCGCAACCTTAAGTTCAGCCTCCTTGGTGAGGTTCTTCACCATGCCTTTCTCTATGTCAACTTCCAACTCGTCGCCTTCATCTATACCTGAGGTATCGCAGATTAAAGCCGGGAGGCCTATGTTTATGCAGTTCCTATAGAATATCCGAGCGAAACTTTTTGCGAGGACAGCGCTGATTCCAGAAATTTTTATAATGGTCGGCGCATGCTCCCTGCTAGAGCCCTAGCCGAAGTTATCCCCTCCGACTATGAAGTCACCTTTTGCCATCGTAGTAGCGAACCCAGGCCTTGC
>CBDUVV010000129.1:0-4292 GCA_965370755.1 uncultured archaeon
TTGTGAGCGATGCCACTGGGATTCGAATAAAAGAGAAACTCGCAGAGGCGGATTTGGGCTACATCTTCATCACCGGGGATGCCATAATCGGGGCACGGAGGGAATTTCTCGACCCGATTGAGATGAGCATCTTCAATGGGGATATGTTGACTGTATTATCTGTCACTGGCGCATTTAGAGCGCTGCAGGAGGCCCTTGACAATGCCATCTCAAGTGCTAAAAAGGGAAAGATCAACTTACCTCGTTTGATAGTGGACGGAGGAACGGCCTTAAAGTACTCAGGTCTTAAGAATCCATATGCTATTGCAAAGGCAAGAGCTGCATACGAGATGGCCGAGAAGGTCAATGAATTAAATGTAAAAGCATGTTTCACCATCAAGGAACCATCTGAATATGTGGCCCTAGTGGCCGCTTCCCATGAGATGGCAAGGACAGCTGCGAGGCTGGCCGACGAGGCAAGAGAGATGGATAAGGCAACTGACTCTTTACTCCGCCGTCCTCATTCGCCAGATGGCGCACAATTGGAAAAGAGGACATTCGCGGACAAGCCAAGTTGATTTTCACCCGCCGAGGATTCGACGTAGCACCCGACCACTCTCGGAGTTAAGCACAGCTGACGACTCCTTCAAAAGTTCCTCTTCCACGTCTTCAAGGGTCTTACCCGCATCGAGGAATACTATGGCATAGCTGGCCGTGGTAGCTATGTTAAATATTGCCACCCTATCACTATCGACTATCTTCCTTCCCTCGTGGGCGATCTTAAATTCTACGTAGGGAGCGAGCTCCTTGGGGACTTTATCGATTTCTTTTACGTCCACGAAGGTTGCTACGAATTTTTTCTCCATCGAAATCGTACCGTCTTATTACTAGCATAAACTATTATATTAAAAACTCGTATAGCCATTTGTTATGAGGCAAATCCTCCCGATGCTCGTGGTGCTGTTTCTTTTGCCTCAAGTTGTTAATGGCCAGCTATATGTCACGGAATACAATTTAACTTACTCCCTTGGGGAAGACGAATACGAGGTTGAAGAAATCTTCCGGATAAAGAACGGTGGAAATCCGTTCATCTTCCCATCTCAAGTAGAAATATTCAGGGGTGATGCCAAAGAGATGGAGGCCTATTCAAGCCTCTACGGCTCCACGTTCTTCGTGGAATACGAGTATCCGACAAGATTCGCCCTTTCTTTGAAAAAGACCGGAATAGTGAAAGAAATACTCCTGGTGTTGAAATATAAAAGAAAGGAGGGTCTTTTCAGGAAAAACAAGATAAGACACTTCATGTTCCCCGACATAGGAAGGTATCCATGGGGAAAATGGGAGGACTGCGTTGCCAATTACAACATATGCCAATACAATGCCAACATTAAGATAATAGCACCCAAAGAAAACCAGTTCGGCAATATCACCCCAACAACCAAAGGTAAAGTGGAAGATGGCCGTGAGGTCTTAATGTTTGGATTAACAGTCCTGGAGAACATCACCGTGTTATCAGCTGGGTTTCCGGTGGACCTGGAATTCGCTGATTATAATACCCTTGCCACAAGCGAGCTGAACTCGGCAAAGTCCCTGGTCAGTCAGAGTTATTTTACATTAAGAGACGCCAACATTACCGTGATTAATGCCAAAAATTATGAGGCCGATGTTGCTAATGCAGCCGCCTCTCTCGAAGAAGCGGTCATATTATACGAGATGGCGAATTCGGTACTAATGCAAGGTGAACAATTGCTTGAAGCCCCTGAGACGGAGTATTACCGGGCGTATCTCAGTGGAATCGATGCAATCGAGTTGGCTAGACAGGCCAGCGGCAAGGCCGCTGAAGCTAAGAATTTGGCCAACTTAGATATCCAAAATTCCCTGGAGAAGAGGATCACGGCTCTAGCGTCCAACTTAAGCCAGGAGCAACTTTTACGGGAAAACCTTGGCAAGACCTTGGTTGAGAACTTAAGTCAAAAGCTTGGGGAAGTGGAGAAAGTCGAACAGGTGGAAGTGATAGTGCCATTTACTCCACCACCTGGTAGGAACTATTATGAAATTGGTTTTTTCGTCCTTTTGGGCGGCCTTGTTTTATACGGTGTGGCAAATCTCGTGCTCTTTGTGAAGGGGGAAGAGTCGAGGGCTCGAGGAAAGGTATCGGACTACCGGGTTATAGGAGACCTTAAGAGGAAGTCCTTCGAGGGCTTCGAGCGAAAGGTGGATACGGTCAAACATGAAGTTGATTTGGCCACCGAGATACGGAGAATGCGGAAGGGCAGAGAAAAATATTTACTTGGAATTGAGAACCTTCGGAAAAAGAAACTCGCAGGAGAGATAAAGAAGAAGACCTTTACCTCCGAGAAAAATAATTTCGAAAAACAGATCTCGGAAATCGACACAAAGCTCGAAGAACTAGAGGCTCAATTAAAGGAGATGAAGGAGAAAGGGTCGGATGAGGCGGGTAAAGCAGATTAAATTGGAGAAGGGGATGAGCGTGAACTCATTGGTGAGAAGCTATGAGGATGCCGGCGTCCTAGGTGCGGGGGATTTAGGAAAAGCGGCCTCCATCTATGAGGAAATGCTCAACAAAAAGGCGAAGGTTTTCCTGGGATTAGCAGGCCCCCTGGTACCTTCGGGACTTAGAAGAGTGATAACAGATATGATAAAGTGTGGCTATGTCCACGTAATTGTTACCTCCGGTGCCAACGTCGTCCACGACATGATAGAGGCCCATCAAGGGGGGCACTACGTTGGCAGTTTTAAGGTTCACGACGAGGATCTGAAAAAAAAGAATGTAGCGAGGATAGGAAACGTGTTCGTCGAGATGGAGGACTTCAAGGTTTTCGAAGACAAAGTACAGGAGCTCTTAGCCTCAATACCTGAAGATAAGAGATGTAATCTATCCATAAAGGAACTTCTCTGGGAAATAGGGAGCAGGCTGGAGGATCAAGAGTCATTCCTACGGACGGCCTGGGAAAATCAAGTGCCCGTATTTTCCCCGGGCATCATGGACTCGATGCTCGGCCTGCAGTTATTCTTCTTTTCCCAGAATAATAAGTTGGTCTTGAATTCCGTCAAGGACATGAAGGATCTCACCGATGAGGTATTCGACGCCAAGAAAACCGGCGCTCTCCTCCTCGGTGGGGGTGTCCCAAAACATCATATAATGGTAGTGAACTCATTAAGGGATGGTATGGACTACGGTATCCAGATAACAATGGACCGGGAGGAGGCGGGAAGCCTAAGCGGTGCTAAGCTTGAGGAGGGCATCTCTTGGGGTAAAATACGGAGCAGGGATACGGTGGCCACAGTGATAGGTGATGTAACTGTCATCCTTCCCATGTTGGTGGCGAGCCTAAAGGAGAGAGTGCCATGATAGTAGAGTTACTGCAAGTAGCATTACAGCTAGTAGCGTTACCGCTAGTAGCATTCCCCATCCTTGGATTTTTCTACCGCTTAACAGACGAGCTCGCGGTGGGCGGAGGCGGGCTTTTTCTGGGGGTATTATGCGGTTTTCTCGCGGGATACCTGATAACAGATAGCTATCCAGCGACGCTCATGCTTGGCGGAATCTTGTTGGGCCTTATATTTGCAGATCGTTTTCACACGGCCGCTCATCGCATCGGGCTTGGAATAACGATACTCATGGTTCTCTATTTGGGCACTCCAATTGTCCCACCGCTCCCCGTGATCGCTTTGGCAATAGCGCACCTCGGTGACCGGCAACTGGGCAGGATGAGGGAGCCGTATTCCATCTTCGCCGACACCAATATAGTGTTCAATGTCCTTCTTATTGGCTATGCCGCATGGGGGATCTTAACTTTGAACAATGTTGGGACCTTCATCTTAGCAGAGTTTACCTACCTTTTTGGGGGCATTTTACTTGGATCTAAGGAGAGAAAACGGTATAGTGTTGGCATTGGATCTTGAGGACAAGGGACGAGCGCTAAGTATAGCTGAAGCGGTCCTTGATCACGTTGACGCTTTCAAGCTGGGCTACCCCCTCATACTCTCTACCGGCATAGGCGTAATCGAGGAGATGAAGAAATACGGCAAGCCCGTGATCGCTGATCTCAAGGTCGCAGATATACCCGTTATAAGTTCCAAGATATGCGAGCTCGCAGGGGACTCTGACTACGTGATAGTTCACGGCTTCGTCGGTGAGGATGTTGTGACGGAGTGTTCTAAGGTGGCGAGGATCTTCGTGGTGGCGGAGATGAGTCATCCCGGAGCCACAGAGTATTTGGGAGGGATTTCAAATGAACTGGCGAAAATGGCAACCAAGTATGCAGAGGGCATTATAGCGCCTGCTACAC
>CBDUVV010000130.1:0-4270 GCA_965370755.1 uncultured archaeon
TTTTCTATTTTGAGAGTAGGAGGAATAGTGTGGAGAACGAACTCAAAAAGATTACCTCTAAAATAATGGACGAAGCCAAGGCCAAGGGCGATGAGATAATCGGTCAAGGTAAGAGGGATGCTCAAAGCATATTAGACGAAGCCCAAGTTAGGTCAAAGGCAGCCGAGGAAAGAATCTTAAAAGAAGCTGAGAGAGATGCCGAACAGGGGCGGAAAAGGCAAGTCGCAGATGCCACGATAAAGGCCCGAAAAGGGAAACTGGGCGCAAGGGAAGATATCATAGATGAGGCATTCCGAAGATCTGATAAAAGACTCTCCGAGATAGCTAATTCATCGAAATATCCTGCGATCCTTGAGAACCTCGTCAAGGAGGCGTGCATTGAAATAGGAGACGGCGAAATCGAGGTAATTGTAAGAAAGGAAGACGCCAAGACCATTGAAAAAAGGCTTTCGAATTTGGAGAAGTCTTTGAAAAGCAAGGATATAAATGCTAAATTATCATTGTCGAAGGAAACGATAAACGAATTGGGTGTAATCACTCGTAGTCGAGACGGGATGGTTGGAGTATCGAATACTTTGGGTTCTCGGTTGGAACGGATGAGACCCGCCCTGAGGTTAGAAGTCTCGAAGATCTTATTTAAGTGAGGTACAATGAAGATTTCGTTAATCGGGGACAAAGACACTGCAATCGGGTTTCAGCTCGCAGGTGTAAAGGATGCTCATATCGTAGAAGACCCAGATGAAGCCCGCACTGCCCTCAGGAACCTTGCAAAGGACGAGGATACTGGTTTAATAATAATGACAGAGAGGCTCGCTGATAAAGTTAGGGAAGATATCACTGCAATCACAGAAGGAAAGGTGACCCCCATAGTAGTCGAGGTCCCGGATAAAGGCGGCCCGATTGAGAAGAAAGTTGATCCCATCAAAGAATTGGTCAAGAGAGCAGTGGGCATTGAGATAAAGTTCGGCTAAGGTGTTGAATATGGTACAAGGCGTTGTTTCGAAGGTCGCAGGACCAGTAATCGTTGGGAAAGGGATGAGGGGTTCGCAGATGTACGAAGTAGTGCGAGTGGGTGAGGAGAGTCTGATAGGAGAGATCATAGAACTCGAAGGCGACCTCGCTACCATCCAAGTATACGAGGAAACGGCGGGACTAAAACCCGGAGAGATTGTTAAGGGCACAGGAGCCCAGTTATCCGTGGAGCTCGCTCCAGGTATACTAAAGATGATTTATGATGGCATCCAGAGGCCCCTCGAGGTTATAAAAGAAGAAAGCGGCATCTTCATCACTCGGGGGATCGACGTTCCCTCGATTTCCAGAAAGAAGAAATGGGAATTCAAGCCCCTAGCGAAAAAAGGTGATAAGCTCAAAGGAGGAGATTTCCTGGGGGAGGTCAAAGAGACGGAAGTCATCACTCATAAGATAATGGTTCCGCCACAAATGGAGGGAACCGTGGTGAGCGTGGAGAAAGGGGGTAAGCATACCATTGAGGATACTATCGCCACCCTGGAAACAAAAGATGGGAAAAGAGATCTTTCCATGCTCCAGCGCTGGCCGGTGAGAGCGGGTAGACCTTATCAGGAAAAGCAGGCTTCAGATATCCCATTGGTGACGGGTCAGAGAATATTGGACACATTTTTCCCGGTCGTTAAGGGTGGAACAGCTGCTATTCCTGGTCCATTCGGCAGCGGGAAGACGGTGACGCAACATCAACTGGCGAAGTGGTCCGATGCGGACATAATAGTCTATGTCGGTTGTGGTGAGAGGGGTAACGAAATGACGGAAGTTTTGGAGGAGTTCCCCCATCTAACCGACCCAAAAAGCGGCAAATCCTTGATGGAGCGCACTGTGCTCATTGCGAACACGTCTAACATGCCCGTGGCAGCCAGAGACGCCAGTGTCTACACAGGAGTCACCCTAGGTGAGTATTATCGCGACATGGGCTACGATGTAGCTCTTATGGCCGATTCCACATCGCGCTGGGCTGAGGCCATGAGAGAGATATCAAGCCGCCTTGAGGAGATGCCAGGAGAAGAGGGCTACCCGGCTTACCTTGCCTCCCGGCTAGCCGACTTTTATGAACGCGCTGGCAGGGTGATCACTTTAGGCAGCAACGAAAGGCAGGGTTCCCTCAGCGTAATCGGGGCGGTCTCACCCCCAGGAGGAGATTTCTCCGAGCCCGTGACTCAGAATACTCTCCGAATAACCAAGGTCTTCTGGGCCCTAGACGCCTCTCTTGCTGATAGGAGGCATTTCCCTGCGATCAATTGGCTGAGGAGTTACTCCCTTTACCTAGATGGTGTTGAAAACTGGTGGCGAGGAGTGTCAACTGAGTGGAAAGACCTGCGTACCAAGGCCATGGCCCTGCTTCAAAAGGAATCGGAGCTTCAGGAGATCGTTCAACTGGTTGGGCCAGATGCCCTACCGGAAAGGGAAAGAGTTGTGCTTGAGGGTGCAAGGATAATCCGGGAGGATTTCCTACAGCAGAATGCCTATCACGATGTCGATACCTATTGCAGTGCCGAGAAGCAGATCAAGATGCTGAAAATCATGCTTAGATTCTATGATAAAAGTCTAGATGCCATCAACGAGGGGGCATCTGCTAAACAGATTGCGGATCTGGACGTCAAGGACGATCTTGCTAGGATGAAATATGTGCCCGAAGATGAATTGCCTAAATTCCTGAAGGACTTAGAAGAAAATATTGATAAACAACTCCAAAGCTTATCCGCTGAAAGAGGAGCCGATTAAGGTGGCAGATGAAAGATCATTAAGGATAAAAGAGTACACCTCCGTTACGGAAGTTGCCGGACCGCTCATGGTCGTGGAGGGTATCGAAGCCGTGGGATACGGTGAAGTGGTCAATATAGAAACTGTTGATGGTGAGAGAAGACGTGGGCAGGTCTTGGAGGCTGCCGAAGGAAGAGCCGTTGTACAGGTCTTCGAGGGGACGAGGGGAATCGATACAAGCAAAACCAAGGTGCGTTTTACGGGGCGAGCGGTTAGGCTCCCTGTATCTATGGAGCTAATGGGCAGAATATTCGACGGCACAGGTCAGCCCATCGATAAGGGACCCATGATAATCGCGGATGCCGAGCTCGACATCCACGGCAACCCAGCGAACCCTACGGCTAGGGAGTTCCCAAGGGAATTCATCCAAACAGGTGTCTCAACCATAGACGGAATGAACACTCTAGTTAGGGGTCAAAAATTACCCATCTTCTCAGGCTCTGGGCTCCCTCACAACGAGCTCGCTGCCCAGATAGCAAGGCAGGCAAAAGTGCTCGGTGAGGAGGAGGAGTTTGCAGTGGTGTTCGCCGCCATGGGGATTACCTATGAAGAGGCCAGCTTCTTCATGAAGGACTTTGAGAGGACTGGCGCCTTAGAGAGGGTGACGGCCTTTCTTAATCTTGCAGACGACCCTGCAATAGAACGCATTATTACCCCACGAATGGCTCTTACCGCAGCTGAATACTTCGCCTTCGAGCAGGACATTCACGTACTGGTTATCATGACTGACATGACCAACTACTGCGAAGCGCTGAGAGAAATAGCGGCGGCAAGAAGCGAGGTCCCCGGTAGGAGGGGATATCCGGGTTATATGTATACGGACTTAGCCATGATATACGAGCGGGCTGGCAGGGTTTTAGGTAAAAAAGGATCCATAACCCAGATGCCTATCCTGACTATGCCCGATGATGACATAACTCACCCTATTCCTGACTTAACTGGCTATATTACCGAGGGCCAGTTCGTTCTCTCAAGAGAGCTTTATAGAAAAGGCGTTTATCCCCCCGTGGATGTCCTCCCGTCCCTTTCGAGGCTCATGAAGGGCGGCATCGGAGAAGGCCAGACCAGAAAGGACCACGCCAACGTGAGCGACCAAATGTATTCGGCCTATGCCGAGGGAAGGGACCTTCGTGACTTGGTGGCCGTCGTTGGAGAAGAGGCCCTCACTGAGAGGGATCGAAATTACCTAGAATTCTCGGATCGCTTTGAAAGGGAGTTCGTATCTCAGAGCAAGGACGAAGATAGGAGCATAGAGCGGACCCTAGAAATCGGATGGGAACTTCTAAGCATCCTGCCGGAGAGGGAACTCAAGAGGATTAAGGACGACTACATAAAGGAATTCCACCCGGCCCGCAAGAAAGGCTAAAATCTATATTCAGAGGGACCGTATGGCCGAATTAATAGAAGGGGTAAACCCCACGAGGATGGAGCTTCTCAAGCTCAAGGACAAGGCCAAGCTGGCCGAGAAAGGGCATAAGCT